>JAOTWM010000684.1 GCA_029862885.1 Gammaproteobacteria bacterium | reverse complement strand
GAACAAAGTCATCATCATGCAGGTATTCACAAACCGCGCATTCTTCCTGTGCAATCGATCCAGTTGTTCATGGCCATAGAGCTGATTTATCTTTGTGACGCTTTTCATATGAATCAACTCACGCCGTTCCTTCGGCAGGTTGTTTAGCCAGTCGTAAAACACCTGCGGGCCCAAGAAGAACCCGCCATGCACGATGGCGCCGCCTTTGAGACACTGCCCTAGGCAGTGAGCCGTTATCCGGTCGGCACAGGCCTCCTGATTGAAATCCGCTTCGATCCGGGTTCCGTCTGACAGGACAATATAACCATCCTCATAGTTGAGGCCTTCGCGGAACACCCCAAACCTTTGCAGGAATCGGAAATCTTGCTTGGTTAATTTTGGATGAATTGCCCGCCGTTCAAGCAGATGAAAGATGGTCTCGTCGGTGACTGTTTCCGTGATGGCCTCCTCATTGAGAAGTCTTTGCAGGACAACGTGGTCGTAAACGCGGCGTTTCAGAATGCCGACATCGATTAAGTGCATGAAGCTATCGACAAACATCTCCGTGGCAGAGAATAGGCCTTCCTCGAAAGCTCTAATCCCACCTTTCTTTTGGATCACGGCGCCGAACTTTTCCTCGACATGAAACGTGCGCAATACATTCTGGTATGCAGCGTTATCTTGATGCCGTAAGAGCATTGCGTAGACGAGGGCGTCGCCGATTGACCCAATACCGACCTGCAGTTCGCCGCCATCCTTGATCAGGGTGCTTGCGTAAATGCCGATCATGTGATCGACATCGCTCACCGGCATCTTCGGCAGGGCAAAGAGTCGAAAATCATAATCGGGGTTGTCCAGTACAAAGTGAAAAGTATCGTTGCTGACAACCGCGTCACCGTACATGAAAGGAAGGTTCCGATTGATCTGCGCAGCAAACGCGACGTTGTCCCTATCCTTCAGGGCGTCGATTAGATCCAGCGTCACATCGGGGTTGCAGCTCAGGCTGAACCCTTTTTCACCTTCTTGTGTGGCGACGAGTTGCGCGATGACGTTCACGCCTCCGTCCAGCAGATCCCTCGCTACGTGCGTATAGTTACTACACATATAGTTTTCCTGGGAATGTCGGCTACTGAGCTGCTTGCCTGCCGGAAAGTAGAACTCAATGATTTGCACGTTGGACGGCAGCTTATCCTGCTCGCGGTCCAGATGGTATTGGGGATCGGGGAACGCGCCGAATACCCGTTCAACGAAGGGTTCGAGAAATCGCCGTTCCAGGAGATTCTTGCCTCGAGGTTTGGCTAAGGTGAGTGCCGTGAAGAGCTTCAGATCAATCTCTGGGTCTTGTTTGGCTCGCTGATACAGAGCATTGAGGAGATGGTTAGCCTTGCCTGCTGCCAGCGGCGTCGCAACTCTGAGCTTCTTTCCCACCCGCTTAATGATCGCGTCGACACAGTCCTGTTCATTCATATAGGTAACGGACATCGGGTAGCTCCTCATTTTCGATCGACGACATAGCCGTTAATTGAACAGAAAAAGCATCTTACTGCGTCCGTGGCATGCAGCCGTTTCAGCGGTGCACCAAGATCACCTCCATTGATGATGCCGAGATCAACCGCGAGCGAGAACTTTGCGAAAGCGATAGAGTCTTGTGATGTACTGATCCGGGCCGCGCTAGCGCGGAATGTGCGTAACTTGCACCTGCCATGTTTTTTCATAATACTTGCAAATAGCTTGCGGAGAAAAAGCACGCACATGTTCTACGGTAGCCAATGAGATTATGACCATTGCTTGAGCTTGCGCAACGTTGCGCCGGGTTTCTCGTCGGGTTGCTAGTCATTTCTCTCGTGTGGTGGCCAGCATACGCTGATCATACACTCAGCGACGCGCTGCGCTTACGTCTAGAGTCCGCAGTTTCCACTCAGGTCGATAACGTCAAAGGGGCGGGAATTGCCTATCCCGGAGAACTTCTGACGTTCTATGAAGAACGGCAGTTCGTGCCCGTCTGGGTAGACAACAGTGGTAGCAAGCCTATCGTTGGGGATTTTATCGAAGCGCTTCGTAATTCAACCGCCCATGGTTTGAATGCTGAAGTCTACCTGGCCAACAGTAGCAGGCTCGTTGATAGGGTGACGTCACGTAATCCGACGATATCGGAGCTGGCCGAGTTTGAATTGTTGTTGAGTGATAGGTTCTTGCAGTGGTCGGGCGACTTACTCAGGGGGCGAGTGAGACCCGAGAAACTTTACGATCAGTGGCGGGCGACACCAAGGGAGCGTGATCTCGTCGATGTCTT
>JAOTWM010000683.1 GCA_029862885.1 Gammaproteobacteria bacterium | reverse complement strand
GGTCCGATCCTGAACGGCGCTCTTTCGGAATCCCATCGACGTAGTAAATCTCGCTTCGCATTCGGCGTTCTGTACCGACACGCCGATCCATCTTCGCCAACGCCCGACGATTAATCGATCGGCTCAGGAATGTCAGTGCCTTCCATACCCTCGTGAACATACCGTAGTACGCCACGCTTATGATGAGAAAACCGGCGAACATCACTGAATCCGGTATACCGGCGAAGACTCCCAACAACCCGAATGCCGCACCAAGCACCGCCACCAGCGTCAATCCAATCCAGGTTGCCGTCACGGAAAATTTCGCCAACAGGAACACATGGTGGATATGCTCACGATCCGGGTTAAAGGGTGACCGCCCTAGACGTAAGCGACGGAGGAGCATTCCAATAGTGTCCAGTAGCGGCAACATGCACAACCACAAGGCGGTCACAGGCTGAATAGCCCGATCCGGGCCCTGCGACAGCCGAATTGCCAGGTACATGACGGCAAGACCCAGCAGATAGCTGCCCGCATCGCCAAGGAACACGGACGCTTGCGATCTGTGCGGCAGCCGAACATTGAAGAAAAGGAAACCCACGACGCCGCCAATCAGCGCCGCAATAAGCATGAACTCAGATGTATTGCCGGCCACGCCGGCGGCGACGCCAAGCCCCGCCAATGCGACCAGCGCCAAGGTACCGCAAACGCCATCGACGCCATCCGACATGTTGAACGCGTTAATCGCACCGACACCGGCAAAAACGGTGAAAGGAATGGCCATCCATCCCAGGTTCAGTACGCCGATCGCCGGGAGAATATTGCCCAGGTCCTCGATATATACGCCACCAACAGCTGCGATGATCAGAAGGGCCAGACTTTGCACCACCAGTCGAACCAGTGCCGAAACGCCAGAGACATCGTCCCAGACACCAACAATGACCAAGAGACTTGCTGCAGCAAGAAACGGCCAGTGGTCAACGAACAGATCGCCTGACGCCATGCCCACAAACAGAGAGCCAAAGATGGCGATCCCGCCGACCAGTGGAATCTCCCCCTCGTGCGACTTCCTGGCACAAGGTGAATCGATCAGGCCAACGGCAGGCGCAACGCGGCGCGCCACCTGCACCAAAAAAATGGTGATGGCCAGGGCCACTATCGGCGTTAGCATCGCTCTCACGAGTATCCTTTCTTGTTATTAGAATTATTGTTTTGCCTATCCTTCATAAGCATACGATAAAGCAGGTCACTCCAAACGAGAAATGCGTCACGTTTTTCGACCTCCTGCTCCAATAAGTCATTGAATCTATTAAGCAAACTAGTGTTTACATAACACACTAAAATACCGCCTTAAGAGCATGAATTTAATAGAGATTATTCATTGAGTTATTTATGGGGTCGAACCCGGGAAAATCTATAGCGAATTATGCGTATCAAGAAGCCCGGCCCAGAGACGAAAACCCTGCGCCAGAGTCTGCGCGGTTCTTGCACCAGCCTGGGCAGCCATTCCAGTCCAATCTTTTGCCAGGCGGGACCCGCCCTTTCAATATTGCCTACAAAAAAATCGAATACGGCGCCCACTGGGGCAGCAAAAGTCACATCCAGTTTGGACTGATGTTCGTGAATCCATTTCTCTTGCTTTGGTGCTGTCAAGCCAACCCACAACACATCCGGCGAACAGGCGTTGATCGCAGCGATTATTCGCTGGTTATCTTCATCCGAGAACTCCGCCTTGAACGGCGGTGAGTAGGTACCCGCTACCGTGACATTTGGAAACTCGTTCGCCATTTTTTGACGGATCTTCAGCAGAGTCTCCTTCGTCGATCCCAGGAAAAAGCAGGTGGCGCCACCATCGCGGTTCAGAACCTCGTTGACACCCAGAAACACGTCCGAGCCAGTAATCCGGTCGGCAATTTTGCCGCCTAGAACTCTTGACGCAAGCACGATGCCGACGCCGTCTGCAGTCAAAAAATCTGCGCAGCTCAGGGAGTTATGGAAAGAAGGGTCCCTGGCGGCGATTTCAACTGAATGCGGGTTCAGACAAGCGAAGTAGCGGCAATCCTTGCGGTCCGTCTTAACCCAATCTGTGACGCAGTTCACAATTTCACGCTTTGGGCCGCAATACACCTGATACCCGACCACATCCTCAGAATCTAAGGGCATAATGCTCCCTCTACCAACGCCCGTTCGAACAATCATAGCGTATGTCACATCCAGGCGACGCTAAACATTCAAGCGGTTTACAAACAGTTGCCATTTACCCCGGAAGCGCGTAGAAATCAATCGGCTACAAC
>JAOTWM010000682.1 GCA_029862885.1 Gammaproteobacteria bacterium | reverse complement strand
CGTTGCCGAAGACTGAACCAGTTCGCGATAGCTAGTGAGCGTCTTGCGCGTCAGGTAGCGCTCTGAGTGCAAAAAACCGGGCAAATGCCCGGTTTTTTTGTGCCCGGACGCACGATTAAGCTATTGAAATAACTAACGAAATTAGCGAATTTGGTATCTTGTGAGTCGCCTCACAGTGATTATTGATCAGGCGTCTTAGAGTAATCGTTCATTTCTTCCAGGGAATAGAACGATTAGCAGCGAGAAGTCCTTTGATGATTGCGTGTTCCTGTCGAAGGAAGCCTTCGATCCGGACGCCGTGTTTCTCGACGACATCGTCGATGACAACGTCCTGCCTTACTTGAGTCTGGAGGTCGACGGCCTGACGGATGCGAGAGATGGCAAGAAGGGCAAGCTCGAATTGCGACCGGAAGACGTTGCTGCAAACGAGGCCCTGTCACCGGATACGACCATGCCGGTCGCGACCTTGGGCGATGCGCAACTCGACGTTTATGGCTGGGAGTCGAGCTTGTGGAAGAAGATCAAAGGCTATATCGGTTTTTGACACATTCCGGCGACGCTCGTCGCTGGATATCCGCAGCAGAATTCCACTCCAGATCATCCACCACCTTTCAAATGATGAATGGTAGTATTCCTGAATGATATTCAAAGACAAAACTGTGATCATCACGGGCGGGTCCGAGGGTGTCGGTGCCGCCACCGCGCGCCTGTTTGCCGATGCTGGCGCCAACCTTATGCTGGTGGCGCGCAATAAGAAAAACCTCGAGGCTATCGCCGAAGAACTGCGTGACAAGACAAAAGTAGAAATATTCGCGATGGATGTATCTGACGCGGATGCCTGCATCGATTTGTTCAAGAAGTCGCAGTTCGAGTTTGGTCGTATCGACATCCTGGTGAACAATGCCGGTTATCACGCGCGCGGCATGGTTGAAGATGTCGAGGCCGCAGAACTTGCCAGGGTCGTCGATGTAAACCTCCGTGCGCCCGTCATGCTGAGCCGCATCGTCCTGCCATATCTCCGGGAATCCGGTGAAGGCGCAATTATCAATGTCGGATCCCTGGCGGGCCGGACGCCGGTTCCCGGCTCAGCGATTTATTCGGCCACCAAAGCAGGTTTGCGGGCCTTTTCATTGGCGCTGGCCGAAGAACTACGAGGCAGCAATATTAAGGTTGGACTGGTTTCACCCGGCCCGATCGATACGGCGTTTATCATGTCGGACATGAATAAAGTGTCTGACATTACGTTCTCGCAGCCGATGAGTACGGCTGAGGAAGTCGCGCAAACTATTCTGGACCTCTGCGGTAATAAAATAAATGAGAAAACGATGCCGCCGATCAGCGGGTTTCTTGCAACGCTGACTTACCTCGTACCGTGGATCGGCCGACAGATGAGACCGGTACTCGAACGCAAAGGCCAAAGGGTAAAGAAAAAGCTCAAAGCGGAGGCGCGGGAACGCGCCACCGCTGAGGGAGACTAAAAAAGGAGACCCGAAAGGGGGGATTCCGGGTCTCCTTGCTGGCCGCTGACACGATTTGAAATCAGGCAGCAACCCTTTCGCTGTCTACAATTGCTGTCGCTATGCCTCCGGCGCTCGCCGTCTATCCAGCCTGTCGAGATTGGCTGCTACAGTCTCGGAAAAATCAGTCTGAAAATTGATTGCCGCGACAAAGTCTTGTCTTGCCCGTTCTGCATCACCGGTGGCCGCAAGGAGTACGCCGCGGTTTGAGAGGGCGATGGCCAGGTCCGAATGCGAGGCACGTACTAAGACAGCGCGATCACGATCTTTCTTTGTTGCCCTGCTTTCCTGCGTTTCTGCAATCGCAATTGCAGCGTCACAGGCAATACGGGCTTTGTCTGTCTCTTTCGACTTGAGGTATGCAACACACAGATTGTTCTGGTGCGAAAAGCGGTTCGTTGACCGGTTACCGTCCGCCGTGATTTTTTTAATCGCCTTGTCGAACTTGCCGGATACGATCGCGCGGCCGTATGCGTCGTCGACAACAACTGCCATGGTGAACGGAGTGGCCCCAGGTTCCTGTGCCGATGCCGGCGAGGATATGGATGCTCCGACAAGTATGGCGCCCAGTGCGGCGACTCCACGTTTTAATTTCATCTCATTGGGTCTTTTCATTTTAAATGCCTCATTGCGGGTTACTGTATTTTCGAAATGACAAGCCGCATTTCCGGCCAGGTCGGGTGCTACAGTAAAGTCGAGGTGACAAACGCACAAACGAGAAAAATTGCACCCCGAGTCAAAATAATTTCAACTGTCGT
>JAOTWM010000158.1 GCA_029862885.1 Gammaproteobacteria bacterium | reverse complement strand
TGCTCGCAACGATGCGTCGGCGGGGGGTCCGTACTCCCGTGATCGTGCTTTGCGCGAACAGCGATATTGCTACGGCCGTGGCGGCGATGCGGGCCGGCGCGGACGACTTCATTGAAAAGCCATTTTTTAGTCGACATTTTCTCGATTGCGTTCAGCGAGTGCTCAAGCGCTCAAACGCTACGGGAACACCGAACTACCGTACCACTTAACCCCATTGCATTGTGGTCGTGCTTGTGTGGCCGTGACTGGCGCCGAGTTGACATGCCGGCACGTTCTGTGATGAATAGAAAATCGTTTCGTTCGCCCGAATAGGGTGTGGTGCGGTTATCTATGGCCAGAAAATATGTATTGTGGACTCGCTCTTGCTAGTAGTTCTGCGTTCGAGTTCATCGCTGGCAACGGGTAGGTGCCGTCTCCGGCTCGGGGTACGCCTTGTCGCAGGTGTGCTGCTGGTAATATGGGCAATGCCGGGTTTGGCTCAGGAACGGATAGCGTTGCAACTCCGCTGGGATCACCAGTTTCAATTTGCCGGCTATTACGCTGCACAGTGGCAGGGCTATTATCGGCAATCAGGGCTTGATGTCGACATTCGATCGGCCATTACCGCCTCGGGCACTATCCGTAGCGCGATACAGGAAGTGAGTGAAGGTAGTGCGGAATTCGGTATAGGCGCGGCGGATATTCTGGTGGCGCGCCATGATGGCCACGATCTTACGGTACTAGCCTCGATATTTCAGACCAGTGCCGCCATGCTATTTGCGCGGCCCGGGGTCAAATTTAAGAATCCTGCCGATTTACTTACTCTGCGGGTCGCACGCCGAGTCAATGATCTTATCGATGTCGAAGTACAGGCGATGCTTCGATCCGAAGGTATAGATCCGAGCGCGGTCAAGCCATTTCCCCATCAAGCCGGTATCGAGCATCTACTCAGCAAGCAGGTCGATGTGATACCCGGGTATAGTATCTCGATACCATTCTTGGCGGATCGGCACGGAGTGATTCTGACTGGATTGCGACCTGCTGCTTACGGCGTTGATTTCTATGGCGACAGCTTATTTGCGAGCGCGGACTTCGTAAATAGCAATCCAGAATTGACGGCAAGATTTGTCGATGCAAGTCTCAGGGGCTGGGAATATGCGTTGGCCCATCCAGAGGAGATCGCCGCACGCATCGCGAAAACGTTGCCGCGCGGCCGGCCATTGAAGGATCCGCTCGAGTTCAATCTGTATCAAGCCAACGGCGTCAAGGCGTTGACCATGCATCCGCTGATCGATCTGGGCCATGTCAACCCCGATCGCTGGCGCCGAATGCATGATAGCCTGGCCCAGGCCGGAGTGGTGTCGGGTTCATTGGATCTCAGTCGATTCATTTTCGATCCCGTCGGGGATGTGATGCGCTCGCGTCAACAACTGCGCCAAGTTTTGATAGGTGTGGTCGCTGGCGGTATGTTGCTGTTATTCGCGATCGCTGGCTGGGTGTGGTTATTGCGGCGCAATGTGCTAACCGCCACCAAGGCGTTACAGCACAATGAGACCCGGTTACGAGCCATCGTGGATACCGCGGTGGAAGGTATCATAACGATCGACGAGCAAGGCACAGTCGAATCGACGAATGCGGCAGCGGAAAAAATTTTTGGGTACGCGTCCCACGAAATGGTAGGGCAATCGGTAAATATGCTGATACCGTCGCCATACCGCGAAGAGCACGACGGATATCTAACGAATTACCTCGAAACCGGTATCCGTAAGATCATAGGCATTGGCCGCGAGGTGCAAGGGCTGAGAAAAGACGGTACGATTTTTCCACTCGAATTATCGGTAGCCGAAATGACTGTCGAGGGAAAGCGACAGTTTACGGGATTAGTGCGCGACGTTACTGAGCGTCACGCGCTGCAACAGGAATTGCGTGCGCGCCAGGAGACGCTGACGTTGACGATTGAAAACGCGCCAGTCGGCATCGTTACGACTACATTGGACGGGCGGATTATCAGCGCCAACCAAGCATTCTGTAGTATTGTTGGTTTTTCACAAGCGGAACTCGAGGCGAGTCTGATTCGCAATATTACCTATCCTTCCGATATACGGGACGGCGTGTCGGGAATGCGTGATCTTATCGAAGGAAGGCAAACAAGCATCAACTTGCGACAACGCTATATTCACAAGGACGGTTCGACGATTTTCGCACAGGTATATCTCGCGTTGACCCATGATGCGGCCGGGAGCCCGAGCACATGCATTCTACAAGCGGTGGATCGTACCCAAGAGATTAACCGCGTCCAGGAGCTGCGCCAGCACCGCGAGCGCATGGCACATGTCGACCGACTGAGCACGATGGGGGAAATGGCGGCCGGTATCGCCCACGAGATCAACCAGCCGCTGGCGGCTATATCCGCCTACGCCCAGGCGTGTCAACGCCTGATTCAATCCGGTCGCACCAATGCTGGTGAATTGCAAGATGCGTTACAAGACGTTGGAGCGCAAGTCGAGCGAGCCGGCGAAGTCATCCGACGCTTGCGGGGAATGGTAAAAAAGGGCGCCGGTCAGCGCGTCTTGACTGACATAAATGAGTTGGTCACCGAAACGATCGCGCTCGCGCGGCTCGATAGGCGTGAGCAAGAAATCCAAATTCACACGGAATTAGAAAGCGACCTACCGAGCGTAGAGGTTGACGCCATTCAAATTCAACAGGTATTGCTAAATTTAGTACGAAATGCAATGGATGCGATGCAAGATCTGCCGGTTGCCGAGCAACGAGTGACGATACGCACATCGCGCCGCGGACCAGACGACGTCGAAGTCGCGGTAGCTGACTGTGGCGCCGGGTTATCCGGCGAGGTTGAGAAAAATATTTTTCGACCGTTCTTTACCACCAAAAACACCGGTATGGGGATGGGTTTATCGATCAGCCAGTCAATCGTCAACAATCATGGCGGTCGAATCTGGTTTACCGGAAATCGTGATCAAGGAACCACCTTTCATGTCTCGATCCCTTCTGGAATAATGGATATTTATGCTGTCGAGTAATCAGATCGTTTATATCGTCGACGACGACGATGCGGTGCGGAAATCCCTATGTTTGCTGATGAAGTCGGTTGGGTTGCTCGCTCAGGGGCTTGCGTCGGCGCAGGAATTTCTCGAGGCTTACGATCGAGCTCAGCCCGGATGTTTGGTATTGGATATACGCATGCCCGGGATGAGCGGCCTGGAACTCCAGGATCGTCTTGTGGCGGAACGGATTGAATTGCCGATTATTTTCATCACCGGCCATGGCGATGTCCCAATGGCGGTGCAGGCTCTCCACAAGGGCGCCATGGAGTTCTTGGAAAAGCCGTTTCGAGACCAGGATCTAATTGACCGGGTTCAATTCGCGTTACAACGTGATGCGGAGCAACGTCATGCGGCATCGCTACGCGAAATCCTGGAGGCAAAATTGGTAACACTGACGCCGCGGGAGCGTGAAGTTATGGAGCGCGTCGCCGACGGCCAGGCCAACAAAGCCATCGCCATAGATCTGGACATGAGCTCACGGACCGTCGAAATTCATCGGGCACGCGCGATGGAAAAAATGGGTGCGCGATCATTGGCAGAACTGGTGCGGATGGTGGTGGACATTAACCACGTATAACTACTGACCGCACAACGAAGCGAATTGAGTGACGTATCGAGCATTACGATTCTGCGCGTTGCTCGCCGATCACGCGAAGTAAATCCGTAGCGGAAATAATTCCTACGACCTTTTCGCGACGGCGCACGATTAAACGGTGCAGGTGGAGGTTTGCCATTTTTCGTGCGATTGAAGGTAATGTCGCGCGTTCTGATACCGAATGCACCATCGGTGTCATTACGTCGCTTACTTTGCCGGTATTACAATCCTCGATCTGAAATCCCTTTGGAACGTGTTGGCCTTGGAGTTTGGCATTTTGATAAAAATAAGAATCCACTCGAAGTTCGTCATCACGGGTTAGGTTATAAAACACAAGGTCGTTTAAGGAGATTACGCCGACAATGTCCCCATTCGTATCGACTACGGGCGCGCCGGCAATCTCAGATTGAATAAAGAGATGTGCCAAGTCCCGTAAATCCATGTCGGTCGGAACCGTTATAACGTCGCGGGTCATAATATCGCGGGCGAGTCGTTGCATCGAATTTGCCTCCAAGCCATCGAAAAACCAGTTTAATTCTATAATAACGCTATTCTAGCTACCAGAAATATAATTTCACTGATCGAAAACAATAGTCCTAGTGAGTTGTTGGCTCATAGTTATAGAATTGTCTGTTCAAATAATTGACGACCTCCGCGTGGTCTTCGGCGCTCCAACTTAGGCGCAGATATTGAGACCAGCGTGCAACGAACTGCTCGACCTCGACCAGAGAGCGCGCTTTCGGAATGCTACGGCGATGGATTCTAGTGTCGTGGCAGGCGGTACAGTGATTCTCATACAGGTTTCGGCCGCGGTTGCTCGTCATTTCTTGGGTCCATCCAAATTCAGGAGTAGCGAATATAGTAAGCATTAGCATCACCGTTGCCGATCGTTTGACACGGCGCATCCACACTATCCGTGGGCGCCTGATATGTTCAAAGACAGTTTCATCGAACACCAAAATAATTCGATCAGTAGATTCTTCCGAATGACTCACTAGCGCCTCCTAAAGAATGATACTCTACACACTCTATTTCAATTCGAGCGAATCTGGGGCGCCCAATTTGTTGTGTGAATGATCATTGGCGATTTTCACGCGTACTCTGACTAAACCATAGACGTGTGCATGTTATCTTCTCGTCTCAGGCTCGCACCAATATGCCAATAACGCGAATACGGCATAGAAACAGAGGCTTGTTATGCTCGCCAGGTCGGCTGACACTTCCCGCTGTGGCGCAAAAAACATTGCTGAAAAACCGACAATCAGCATTACTATCAAAATAACGTGACGTCTCTTTTTCTGATAACGTTGAATCAGAAAGACTCCCGCCAGAAGAAATACACAAACTTCCAATAGGTAGGAAACCCAAGGGAATTGCCATAATCCCAAACCAACTTTTAAGAAATCATGGAAAAGAGGCATATCGCCTGTATGCACTAATGAATCTATAAACCAGTGTGACAATACGGCAATGGACAGGGTAAATCCCCACTCTTTGTTTTATAAGCTTCCAGAAAATCAGAAATACTATAAACGAGAGTAATGTATTTGTTGATAACGAATGCGAATAGGGAACATAATCAAGTAGTGTTCGAAGAAACGGGTTGGTGCTCGGATTGTAGGTTATTTGTTCAATGCCGAGCAAAACAAATAGAAATGCCAGGATATCAACGAATTGAACGGAAATAAATAACAACCATAATGGTATATCAGTGGATTTCGTTTTTAGTGCAAATCCTACCGCGTAATGCCCGATAAACATTTCAAAGTTCCAGGGTCAAATTAGTATGGTTAACAACGTAACTGTTGGACAGATTATGCGGTGTTTCTGGGTGTGCTATTAGCCGGTTCGCGAGAGATTAACGCCTCATTTCCGTACCAAGCGTACGCAACCAAAAACATCACACGTTGGGTCAGACCTGCGATGTGCGGCCAGATACTCCCCGCAAGCGGCAAGGCTACTGCGGCAGCGATCGCTACGACATCAAAACACCTCTTGAAATTCTGAGATTTGTTACGTTGCAGCAATCGAACTAGCACCCCAAACGAGAACGCGATCCCCATGCCAGTGGCTGTAATGGAATGCAACAAGTCCTCGAACGGATCGAATGGAATCGTCGCTAGCCACGGTCGGTGGGAGAAGGCAGCCGTGGAAATCATGAATAGTCCGAAAGCAAAGTGGCACCAATATGCTCCATGCGGCCAGCATGATCGAAGTGAGATCGTAAGCCACAATACCGCGAATCCAAATAACAGGAACCCGAGGCGGGCGACCCAAGCGCCCGTGAGGCCCTGTGCGGCGGATTCGCTAATCACGTTCGATATCCACGAGTAGCCCTGAGGCATAGTCAGGGGCGAGACGAACACCGAAACCGCCGAAGCAACCAATAACAACAAGATTGCAGCCCCGGTGAATCTGTGAGTCGGTAGGCGCGTTGGTGCAAGTAGGACCTTCATTTGAACTCCTTCAGTCGTAGGAGCTAATGCATAGCGGAAGCGACAGATGATGTTTCTCGACACTTCGTCTGCAGTACATTGGGCGGATTAGCCAATATTGAGTAACAGACGGCGTCGGTCTATTGGGTGAACGGGTGATCGCTATAGCATTAAGCGCGACATATTCAGGGCGGGGTGCTCGCTTATTACGACAAGGAAATTATTATGGTTGACCCTCTCGCCCACTTCCTTGGCGCTGCAACTTCCCTAAGCCCACCGCTTGAAACTCATTGCCCGCTGCAGACGTTGTTGCGCTAAATCGTTCGCCGCCATTCGTGGATTGATGTCGCGCGATGCGGCTAATTCAAACATCTCCGTCGTATTTCGACTTATCTTTTCTTCAACGGCCGCGAAAGCAGCGGTTTTGGTCCCATTGTGATATTCCACAGCCGCACAGATAACCCCTCCGGCGTTGGCTATAAAATCGGGAATGACAGTCACCCCCCGTTGCGCTAACGCCTGTTCCGCTTCATGAGTAATAGGGATATTTGCGCCTTCGGCAATTAACTTGGTATCTAATCGTCCGACATTTTCCATATTAACAACGTCGGGCCGTGCCGCTGGAATCCATATGTCGCATTCAACATCAATAATTGAATCGCGGTGTTGCGTTAGCCCATCGGCAAAACCACAAACGCTGCCGGTTTGGTGCGCGTGCTTAATTAATTGTGCCACATTGAGACCGTCTGGATTGACAAGGGTCCCGCGTGAATCGGCGGCAGCAACGAGTAGCGAACCTTCCTCGGCGAGGAATCGCGCCGCATGTTGTCCAACCGAGCCGAATCCTTGCACGGCCACCCGGGCGCCCCGCAAATCTATATCGGAAAAGTTTTGTGCCGCTTTTATGCTTACGACGAGGCCGTAACCCGTTGCGCCGATCTCATCCAGAGGTATCCCGCCTACCTCCGCCGGCAACCCGACCGAGCGGCCGATCTCGTCCTTAATCCAAGCCATACACTCCTCATTGGTACCCATATCCGGCCCCGGAATGTAATCGACGAGGTCTCGGATCGCGATTGCGAAGGCACGAATTATGCGTTCTTTTGTTTCCGCATCGGATTTTGGATCGGCAAATATTACCGACTTGCCGCCTCCATGGGGTAATGCCGCCGCCGCATTTTTTAAGGTCATGGCGCGCGCCAGCCGCGAGCACTCTTGTAAACTGGCATCGGCGACCATTCGCACTCCGCCGATAGACGGACCCGCTGACACATTATCCACCACAACAATGGCCTTTAACCCCACCTCCTTGTTGTAAACGTGTAGAATCTTTTCAGGACCGATATCGTCAGTTAATTGCCAACATTGGTCTTCCATAGCATCACCTCAATAATTGCCAATATCTCTGTCTATCGGGCATTTCTCGGTCATTCGGTCAAGCCGCATCTAATCCTAGTCGGCTCGCCATCTTTTCACGCATGATATATTTTTGGACTTTCCCGGTTACCGTCATCGGAAATTCCTCCACGAACAAGATATATCGTGGAATCTTGAAATGGGCGATTTTTCCCCTGCAGAACGTTCTAACCTCCTCTTCAGTGGCGATTTCACCCTTGTGTAATTTGATCCAGGCACAAATCTCCTCGCCATACTTTGCATCTGGTACGCCAATAACCTCGACCTGATCGATTTTTGGATGTTGGTATAAGAATTCTTCGATCTCACGCGGAAAAATATTTTCACCACCGCGGATCAACATGTCTTTTAACCGCCCAACGATTTGACAATAGCCTTGCGCATCGATTACGGCGGAGTCGCCGCTGGCAATCCATCCGGCATTATCAATTGCCGCATTCGTTTTTTCCTCATCCTCCCAGTAACCAGGCATCACACAGTAACCGCGTGTAAGTAGCTCACCGGCGGTGTCGCGTTGCACGATACGTTTATTCTGATCCACGATCTTGATCTCGACATGTGGCAATACTCTGCCGACTGTCTGCACACGTCGGCCGATCGAATCGTCGATGGATGTCTGGAAACTCACCGGTCCCGTTTCTGTCATTCCGTAGGCAATGGTGATTTGGTCAAGATGCATTTCCGACATCACACGTTTCATCAACTCTTCTGCGCACGGCGCTCCGGCCATGATGCCGGTACGTAAACTACTCAGATCGAAGGTAGTAAAATCGGGCTCATCGAGCATCGTGATGAACATCGTGGGTACGCCGTGCAGTGCCGTGCAATGTTCGTCGTTTATGGTCTGTAGCGTCGCGCGAGAATCAAATCCCTCCGAGGGAAAAACCATCGTCGCGCCCTGGGTCACGCAGCAAAGGCTACCCAGCACCATGCCAAAGCAGTGATACATCGGTACTGGAATGCATACACGATCATCTGTCGTAAGCGCCATGCGCTCTCCGACAAAGTAGGCATTATTGACAATATTGTGATGCGTCAGTGTGGCTGCTTTGGGCGCACCGGTGGTGCCGCTGGTGAATTGAATATTGATGAGATCATCAAATTGTAATTCGTGACTTCGTCTTCGAAGTTGCTCATGGTTTGCTTGAGTGGAGAGTGTTGGTATTGAATTAAAATTCAGCACACCGTCACAGGAAGCGTCATCCAGTCCAATTAGCCAGCGTAGGTTTGGGACGGTTTTCTCGCGTAAATACCCTGGCTTACACGAGTGCAACTCCGGTAGTAATTTCCTGAGCATTGTCAGGTAATCGCTGTTGCGCAGCCGCGGCGCGAAAATGAGTGCCTTACAAGCAGTTTTATTTAGGGCATATTCGAGTTCGGCTAATCGGTAGGCAGGATTGATATTGACGAGTATCAGTCCTGCTTTTGCAGCTGCGAACTGTGTGAGTATCCATTCCGCGTTATTGGGTGACCAGATTCCTATACGATTTTCGGTTGCCAGGCCCATTGCGATGAATCCGGCCGCCAATGCGTCGACTCGTTGCTGTAACTCACCATAGGTCCAGCGGACATCTTGATACGGAACCACTAGCGCGTCCCGATTCCGACAGCGTGCAGCCGTCGTATCGAATATGGCGCCGATCGTAGCCCCGATTAATGGCGTCTCACTGGTGCCATGGACGTAGCTAAGTTCCGACAATCTCGCCTACCTGATGTTGGGGAACTCACAATAGGACGATCAAGTTGCTGTTGTACTGACTGGTATCAAAAAAATTGGCGTCGCAGCAATGAGCTGTAAATTCATTCGGCGGGAGACAATTTTCTAGCGGAGCACGACCGCGATATCTAAATAATTCGTATTACCGTCGGTCCAGCGGTGGTATTTTTGGCACTTATTCGTCACGTTCTGTGCTCAGCAAGCGACGTAGAACAAGTGGTGTGAGCATCGTGGTAATAACGGCCACTAATATCAATACGGAGAACAAATGAGCCGTTTCAGGGTCGGTACGATTAATTCGCTCAAATAGGCCTGTGTCATACGCGATACTCAGAACGACGAATCCGACGGCGCCGCGCGCACTCATGCCGACTCCCACCGAAAGGGCTTCACGCCGAGGCATACCGAGCCATAATGCTGGCAGCCCAGCGCCTGCCACCTTGCTGAACAGTGCAACGATAAGCAAACTCGCCAGGAATATGGGGACCGCGGTGATCGCGTTGAGGTCAACCCGCAGGCCAATCGAAGCAAAGAAAAGAGGTGCGAGGAAACCACTGGTGATCGCCGTAAAAATCAGCCGTATTTCGTCATACGTTTGTTGACCTACGCGCGAGGGCTCGAAGAACAACCCCGCCATAAAAGCGCCGATTATCCAGTGCATGCCCAAGGCCTCGGCCAACAGCCCGTAGCTGAGACCGACCGCCGCTAACGCGCTAAATTCCAACGCCGCGGCCTGAGTCGCCTTCAGACTATGGCTAATGCGAGGATAAACATGCCTTCCGAGCGTCAGCGTGATACCAAAAAATAACAAAACCTTAAAAATCAGTACACTGAGTGCCGGTAAATTGGGAGCTTGGCCGGTGTCGATCACAGAAACCAGTACCGCCAGCAGAATCAATCCGATCACGTCATCGAATAACGCGGCAGATAGAACC
>JAOTWM010000681.1 GCA_029862885.1 Gammaproteobacteria bacterium | reverse complement strand
TTGCGCTGGCGCTTCAGGGCAACAGCCTTTTGACTACCCAGCTCAGCATTGTTTCTGCCGCGGCAGTGATACCCGCTGCCGTCGGCATGATCGCCGGCCAACGGATTCGGAGCAGGCTTTCGGAAGAGCGCTTCCGGCACGTGTTTTTCATCGCGATATTAATACTCGGTGCCTACATCATCGCGACTGCCGCATTTGGCGCGCGCTAGAGAGCGGGCAAAAAAGGGCCGTCGCCAAATGTTTTGGCTAGAAGTAAATGTTCTAACTCTGAGCCCGTTTACTCCGTTTCTGCTGATCGAAGTCAATGTCCGCCCGGCTGTCTGTGGCTATTTTTATAAAAAGCAGGGCGAATTGGGCAGGGTCTGCTTGGCTGGGAGTCCGGTCTTCGAAATGCCCAACAGTGAGCGTTTCTCAAGAGGAATCGATCATGAGCGTAGGAGCCTTCTGCAGCCGAATTGCGGTTTTCGTTGGGCAGGACGACAGCGTGGTCAAGGCGGCAAAACTCATGCGCGAGCACCACACGGGAAGCGTGGTGGTCGTCGATGACGCCAAACGCGGCGCTTTCGAGCCGGTGGGCATGATCACCGACCGCGATATCGTGGTCGAAGTGCTGGCCGAAGAGGTGGACGTGAATTCCGTCTCGGTCAAGGACGTGATGTCGCCCGACCCGGTAATCGCACGCGAGACCGACAGCCTGGCCGACACCCTGCATCGCATGCGCGCCCGCGGCGTGCGTCGCGTGCCGGTCACCGATACCGAGGGCCAGATTGTCGGTGTGCTCAGCGTTGACGATGTGATCAGCTTATTAGCGTCAGAACTGAACGACATCGACTCGCTCATCCTGCACGAGCAGGAGCGCGAGCGGGAGTTGCGCGTCGGCTACAGCGCAGCCTGACCGCGTCGCTGCACCGAAGAAATCAACGGATCAGATCTCTTGAATTCCGTAAGAGTGCTTTTGGAGAGATCTGCCTGCTTTTATTGATCGCGTGCCTTCCGTCTCGCGTGCAGACAACGCTACTCCGGCAATCCGTTGATGATGTACAACGATCGCAGCACATCGCTGGGCTCTGCGTCCCCGAAAGAGTTTTTGAAGATGCGCGCAATGCCGCCGCCGCGATACAGACGGCTGAGTGCCCGGTCCACCACCAGACGAAACTCGTCGTCTCCCCGCTGTAAGGCAAGGGCATAGGGCTCGAGGCTGTAGTAATCCGCAGCCACCTTCAATTTCTTCGGCGACGGACTTCCGGCCCTGAGGGACAACAGGATGGCGCGATCCGCAAAATAGGCCGACAGCTCGCCCTTCTCCAGCTCTTTGAGGCCATCGTCGTGGCTATTGACTGGAACGACCTTGGCATCCACCGACAGCTTTTTGAGGGTATTACGCAAACCCGCCTCGGTGGTGGTACCGCCGCGAACGCCCACGTTCTTTCCGGCCAGCTCGTCGAATCCTCCCGGGCCATCCACCATCAGCATGACGCTGGCGCCGTCGATGAAAGTACCCAGGGAGAAGTCGACCAGCTCACGCCGGGAGAGGGTCGCGGTTGTGGCGCCGCACAGAATATCGATGCGCCCGTCCTGCACGGCCTTGAAGCGGTTCTCGGCGGTGACCGGTACATATTTGATCGAAATTTCATCCAATTTAAGCGATTGCTTGACGGTGACCGCGATGGCGCGGCAGAGATCTACCGAGTAGCCGGCCGCTTCGCCGAGCGCGTTCTTATGAGAGTAGGGTGCGGCGTCCGTCCGATAACCGATTTTGAACGCGCCCGTATCGCGCACTCGCTCCAAGGTTCCTGCGGATACGGACGAGACGATGAATGTCGTCGCAAATACGACGCCCACGAGTAATTGGCGCATTATTCCTCCAAATAGACTGTGAAGAGTATGGTGCTGGCGGACGCTCCCACGGTCCTGCCAACGGGCGCGTGCAGCCCGGATTTACTATACGGCCTACTCCAGTCGCTTGCACATACTAGAACCTATCTCAGAATTAATGTGCTTAGCCTAACGGCGTTAAGAACAGACTCAAAATGCTCATTTACTCGCGTGTAAACTGCGCTTTTTCGCCTGTTTTTGCCTTGTCTCGGGGATTGTCTAGCCTAGGGCTCGCTAATTCTGAGATAGGTTCTAATCACTCAAATCACGCCTATTTTCTTCAACGAGGCGATTCTCGCCTTGTCGTAGCCGATTCCATTCAAGATTTCATCGGTATGCTCACCCAAACGGGGTGCGGGGCCTGCGGGTGCCGGATCGCTGGTGCGCACCGGTGGCGCGACCAGGCGGAAT
>JAOTWM010000680.1 GCA_029862885.1 Gammaproteobacteria bacterium | reverse complement strand
TTGAGCTGGCGCCGCACCGAATCAGCGGTGGTGTGGATCTCGGCGGCCAGGATCAGTTTTACCTCGAAGGGCATATTGCACTTGCGATCCCGAAGGAAGATGGCGATATGTTGGTGTATAGCTCGACCCAGCATCCCGGAGAAGTCCAGCATCTGGTCGCGCAGGCGATGGGGAAAGAGTCCAAAGATATTATCGTGCAGTGCCGCCGTATGGGCGGCGCATTCGGTGGTAAGGAAAGCCAGCCGGCTCTCATTGCTGCGGTAGCCGCATTGTTGACAACGAAAACCGGGTATGCGGTAAAGCTCAGGCTCGATCGCGATGACGATATGATTATGACCGGTAAACGCCATGATTTCGCGATTGACTACGACGTTGGATTTAACTCGCAAGGGGTCATCGAAGCGATTGAGCTTACCTACGCGTCGCGTTGCGGCATGTCGGCGGATTTGTCAGGGGCGATCAACGATCGAACGATGTTTCATAGCGATAACGCGTATTTTCTCGAGAACGTCACCATTGTGTCGCACCGCTGCAAGACCAATACCGTCTCGAATACTGCATTTCGGGGTTTTGGCGGCCCGCAGGGTATGTTCGCAATTGAATACGTCGTCGACGAAATTGCGCGGTATCTTCGGATCGACCCAATCGATGTGCGTAAGCGTAATTTCTATGGGCGCAACGAGCGAAACGTCACGCCCTACCAACAGGTCATCGAAGATAACATCATTCACGAAATCGTTGATCGCCTGGAATCGGATGCTGACTACCGGCAGCGACGTGAGCAAATACGAGAATTTAATACTGGGAGTCCGATATTAAAGCGAGGCATTGCACTGACCCCGGTAAAATTCGGAATTTCGTTTACCGCAACACACCTTAACCAGGCCGGTGCCTTGTTACACGTATATGCCGACGGGACCGTGCATCTAAATCACGGTGGTACGGAAATGGGGCAGGGTTTGTTCACCAAAGTAGCGCAAGTGGTGGCCGAAGAACTCCAGATCGATATCGATCGAATTAAGATCACTGCATCGGACACCAGTAAGGTGCCTAACGCGTCAGCCACGGCCGCCTCGAGCGGTTCGGACCTGAACGGCAAAGCCGCTCAGGTGGCGGCGCGTACGATTAAGGAGCGGTTAATCAAACTTGCGGTTGAAGAATTCGAAGTGAGCGCGGAGGAGGTTGTGTTTCGGGAGAATCACATCCACGCGGGCGTGCACTCAATTTCGTTTGCAGAAATGGCACGCCGTGCACACTTTGCCCGGGTGTCGCTGTCGGCAACGGGTTTTTATCGAACTCCCGATATCCATTACGACCGCAAGACGTTTTCGGGGCGGCCGTTTTATTATTACGCGTATGGTGCGGCGGTGTCGGAGGTGATTATCGATATCCTTACCGGCGAGTACCGGCCGTTACGAGTGGATATCCTGCATGATTGTGGCCGCTCGTTAAATCCGGCGATCGACTTAGGGCAGGTGGAAGGGGGATTTATTCAAGGCATGGGTTGGCTCACTACGGAGGAGCTTTGGTGGAACCAACAAGGCGATCTTAAAACCCATGCACCGTCGACCTATAAGATTCCCGTATGCTCGGACTTGCCCGTGGATTTTCGGGTCACGTTATTGGAGTCGGCGGCCAATCGCGAGCCGACGATCCACCGCTCCAAAGCTGTCGGCGAACCGCCGTTGATGCTCGCAATTTCGGTGTTTCATGCCATCAAGGATGCGGTGGCAAGTACGGTCGACTACGAGTTCAGCCCGAAATTGAACGCACCCGCGACGCCCGAAGAAGTGCTAACTGGCATCGAAGAATTACGAACCCGTTCGGCTCAAACACAGCGCGAGGTGGGCTGATGGAATGGCTGAATGGCCTGTTGCGTTTTTCCCAATACGGTCAGACCTGTGTGCTCGCGACCATCGCCGAAACTCGCGGCTCGGTGC
The DNA here is from genome assembly GCA_029862885.1 of Gammaproteobacteria bacterium. Taxonomy (GTDB): domain Bacteria; phylum Pseudomonadota; class Gammaproteobacteria; order Arenicellales; family JAOTWM01; genus JAOTWM01. The sequence continues at coordinate 348 of JAOTWM010000680.1, read as the reverse complement.
CCCGCGAAGCCGGAGCGAAGATGGTTGTGACCGGCGATGCCTGCATAGGCACTATTGGCGGCGGGCAGCTTGAGTATCAGACGGTGGAGTGTGCACGTAAATTGCTCACTGAAAATATAACCAACAAGCAACGAACAACGCTGCGGCGTTTCGCTTTGGGGCCGACTCTCGGCCAGTGTTGCGGAGGAGTGGCGACCGTGTTCCTGGAACGCATCGACGCCTCCGCGTTGGAATGGTTAGCGAGTCTTCACGGCATAGTTCAACGTCATGAATCCGCGGTGTTGATCAGGACAGTGGACGAGGCGAGCGTTGCGAGTACGACTATCGTTGGCGAGCAATGCGGTGAGA
>JAOTWM010000157.1 GCA_029862885.1 Gammaproteobacteria bacterium | reverse complement strand
GTCGAGTTAGCAGACGTGTTGGGCGAATGCATCGTCCTATTAGAGTCTTTGGCTAAGCGCCATCGGATCACTATAGAGAACCTCGTTACCGGGAACGTGGCGGCGGCAGTCACAGCTGATCGGATGCGATTAAAGCAGATCCTCTTGAATCTGCTGACTAACGCGATCAAGTACAACTGTGACAACGGCCGGGTGACAGTCTCTTGCCGGGAAGTGGAAGCAGGGCTTCGCATCAGCGTGACCGATACGGGTTCGGGACTGGACGAGGAGGGTATCGCTCTAATATTTGAGCCTTTTGTACGCTTGAACGTCGAGCCAGATGGCGTTGAGGGCACGGGGATTGGGCTCGCCATCAGCAAGCGGTTGGCTGGGCTGATGGAGGGACAGCTTGGAGTGGAGAGCACGCCCGGCGAAGGCAGCACATTTTGGGTGGAACTCCCGCGCGCCCTCGCGCCGTGTGTAGAACGAGTTGAGGCCGAACAGACTGCCTCAGAAACGATTTTCACCCTGCAAGGTCGCATCCTGCTTGCGGAGGATAACCAGGTCAATCAAATAGTCACCGTGGCAATGCTTGAGGGATATGAACTCGAGGTGGATGTGGTCGAGAACGGCCAAGAAGCGTTGGAAGCTTATCTTGCGCAACCCTATGACTTGGTATTGATGGATTGTCAAATGCCGCAGATGGACGGGTTTGAGGCAACAGCGGAGATACGGCGTCGAGAGGTTGCTGCGCGGGCGAACACCTTGATTCCGATAATCGCGTTAACCGCGAACGCGAAGGGTGAGGACCGAGAGCGTTGTTTGGCAGCAGGCATGAGCGATTTCCTCAGCAAGCCATTTACTCCAGAGGGGATTATCCAAATGCTCGCGCGATGGTTAACGGCAGTGAACACACCGTTGGAGTCCATCGGGGGCGAAGGGGCTCCGCTAGAGCATGTCTCCGAGCTGTGACCACTGGGAATTTCGAGCCTCCAGACTACTCATGAAGGCGCAATCGAGATCGTCCAGAATATCGCTAAAACCAACGTCGACGATTGCCAGGAATCGCTCACGTCTCTGTCTCAAAGTAATTCTTCGTTACCTTAGGTAGTGGTGGAGGGGCGCTGAACTGTTTGGGTCATTCGCAATTTCTTTCTTAGCAAAATCGATCACCGCCACTTCGTGATCCGTCAAGATTGTTAGAGCATACAAATCCTCGTCAGGCGCCATCCGCTCCAATGCCGCGAATTCTTCCAGGTAATCTGGATATCGATCGATAATGTATTTCATAAATTCCGACCACGTATAAGTTCGATGTCGTTCTACATACGCCTTGCCCTGAAGTTTGAGCAGCGATTCATCGCTTGGGTTCAGACCGTATTTTTCAAGCAGAGGTCGAATCGAATCCGCCGCTCGGCGCTCGATCTTGGCCAATAAAATAAGCTTTGCACTCTCTTCGAAGTGCTCAGCCAGCGCATAGAAATAACCTTCCCCCATAACCTCTTCTTCGTAATAGGACAGCAGCGTTTTTAGATACTTGGCCGTAGGTTCCATCGCTAGCCTAATTCATCCTCGAAGAACACCCGATCGTACTTGATTCGATTATCCTTATTAACCTCGGTGTCCAGTTCGCGCGCATAGCGGTGGCCGGAGAAGATGGCGCTGGCGATAATCCCCGGTGCCTCACAATCTCCAATGTGCGTCAGCGAACGCACCGCGGTGCCCGTCCCGGTGTCGATCCGACGTTCGAGTGTGCGGTACAACTCATCATCGGGATTGCGCGCGGTTACGGTAACCACCGCGTTGGCCACGATGCGTTGAACGCGCCCGGTATAGATACAGCCGATGAGCGCATGCCGGCCGTCATAAGCGGTGAGCCCGTGCGCAGTAATGATGTGCACGTCGAGTTTCAGAAGTCGTCGATGAGTGCGAATCTGTTCGGATGTTTGTTCGCCCCAGGCGCAGACTTTGGTCTCCGGTGTCACGAACGTCACGGGAACGCCCTCGGACCGGAGCCGTTCGGCGACTACGCTCCCCATATAGTAGTGATCGTCGTCGAACACGACGGTTGGGCCCTCGGGCACGCCTCCCTTCATAATATCGTCCGGAGTGAAAACCTGAGCCGGCGGGCCGAATTCGGTGAGTGGCGTTTCGTTGAATCGTCCTACGCCGTCCGCGCGCCAGTGTGACCCCGTAGCCACGACGATGTGGTCGGCCCCCACGGCAAGAGCGTGGTCCGCTTCCATCGCGCTGTCGCGGTATGTTTCGACATTCGCCATCGACTGAATCTGCTGCACGCGGTAGTCCCGCACCCGAGCCCATTCGCTTAAGCCCGGCAGGGCCGCTTCACGCGTAATCCGGCCACCGAGCTCCCGCTTGGCCTCGGCCAGCAGGATTCGGTATCCCCGCTGGCCGAGCGCGCGGGTCGTTTCGAGACCGGCCGGTCCCGCGCCGATAACCAAGACCGTCGAATCAGAGCCTTTCGGCGCAATCCTCTCGGGATGCCAGCCCCGACGCCATTCTTCGCTGATCGTGGGGTTCTGGGTGCAGCGAATGGGCGTGCTCTTGCTGTCGCCGATGTAACAGACATTGCAGCCTATGCATTCGCGGATGTCATCCGTCCGTCCGTCTTCGATCTTCTTGGGTAAGAATGGGTCCGCGATCGAAGGTCGCGCCGCACCGATGAAATCCACGATACCGCGCCTGACCTGCGTCACCATCGTATCGGGTGACGTAAAGCGGCCAACACTCACTACGGGTTTGGTGGTGATCGATTTGACGTAGGACACATACGCTTCGAGCGCCCCTTCCTTGACGAAGCGCGAGACCCCCATCTCGTAAGAGTAATCACTAATATTAATGTCCCACAGATCCGGGTACTCGGCCAATAACGCCAGCATATCGCGGTGTTCGCCGATTACCGGATCCCCATCGGCGCCCCCACCCGCGTCCGCCGCAAAACGCACCGCGACTGCGCACTTGTCGCCAACCGCGTCCTTGGTGTCCTCAATCAGCTCTCGCACCAGACGCGCACGGTTCTCCAAGCAGCCGCCGTACTCGTCCGTGCGCGTATTGGTCCGGGCGGAGAGGAAATTCGAGAGCAGATAGTCGTGGGTGGCATAAACATACACGATATCAAAACCGGCTTCCTTGGCGCGCAACGCAGCGTGTCTGTGCCAGCGCCTGAGCTCGCGGATATCAGACTTGTCCATCGCGCGGGTCTGATAGGGCGCTCCGATGGAGTTCGGCCGGCTACTCACATCCATGGCCACTTCGTTCGTGAACAAGTTTGCGGAGCGCGCGCCACCGTACCAGAGTTGCACGCCGGCGAGGGCGCCGTGTGCGTGCACCTGTTCCGTCATCAAGGCATGCGCTTTGATATCGCCCCGGTCCCACAACGACGCGTAGGGGTGGGGCAGATCGTCGGATGTCGGATGTATCGAGCAGTACTCGGTGCAGACGACTCCCCACCCACCCTCGGCCTTCATTCCCCGCAGCGCCGCGACCATCCGCGGTCGCAACCAACCCAGACCGGTGCAGTGCGGCACCTGATAGAAGCGGTTCTTCGCGGTCACCGGTCCGATCCTCACCGGCTCAAAAAGCACGTCATAGCGCGGATCTCGGCTCACGGTCTTGCCTGATCGGTCTATCTGTTGGCGGTGTTCGTGGACTTCGCCACACGCCCAGACAAACGCCAGGCGAGCAGGCTTCTCGTGGGTTTCAACATGACTCGTTTCGTGGCGATGGACGCGTTGCCGGACCGCACAGCGCAAAGAAGGGCCGCGGCACTACGCATGCCGCGGCCTAGCAGGCGTCTAACCCGTCAGAATCCGGCCTTGATCTGCTCGAACTCCTTGTTCATCGCCGATTCGAATTCCTGCGTCTGCGGAACCTGGAATTTTCCAGCGCTGAGGATGTCGAGTGGCGTCTTGCTCAGACCAAGTTCCGCCAAGCGCTCGTCGGAGATCGCGTCGAAGGCCTTCCGATTGGAATGCCCGTAGCCGTTCGCATCGATGATCCACACGCCGGACTCGACGCTGAGCAACGAATCGATGATGTCGTGCGCCTTGTCGGGATGGGGCGCGTCCTTGTGCATCATCGCGCCGCAAACCCAGGTAAGAGCACCTTCTTTCGGGTTGGCGAACTTTACCGGCACGCCTTGATCCTTGAGGGTAACCGGTGAGCTGTTCCAGGTCATGGCAGCGACGAGTTCACCGGATGCGAGAGCTTGCTCGAGACTGGTTGTATCGTCCGTATAGACCCGAATCAACGGTTGCTGTTTGCGCAGCAGTTCTGCCACCTTTTTTACGTTCTCGTCGGTCGAGAGATTCTTGAAATCCACCCCGGCGTAGATCGCCGCGCACCACCATGTGTCAGCCGCCGAGGCGAGCACTCCGATACGTCCTTTGTAGCGTTCGTCCCAAAGTATTCCCCAGGATTCCTCCTTGCCTTCGAGGTCGACTAAATCCGTGCGGTAGGTCACCGAGGTCTGTCCCCAATCCATCGGAGCGAAGTAAGGCTTGCCATCCACGACCGCGCCTTCGAGATTCCACAGCTCCGGTATCACGTCGGACCAGTTCGATAGCTTACTGGTGTCGAGCGTCTGAAACAGTCCGCTCGCGACCCACCTGGGAATGGCTTGATTGCACGGATGCGATACATCGACGACGTAGCCCGCGCGCATCTTCGTAAGCCCCTCCTCTGATCCGCCGAACGCCGCGAAGTTTGGCGGCTCACCGTGCTTCGCGATGTAGGGTCCGAACAGATCCGGAACGTCGTAGCCGCCCCAGGTGAAATAAGTGCCCTGGTCTTCGGCCGCCGCCAAGGCGTTGCGCCCCATCATCGGCGCCGCAACCAAACTCACACCCGCCGCGCTCAATATCTGATTGAAGCGACGCCGCGTCATCTGACCCGATTGCAACTTATCGGTCAGTTCTTTAGCGCAAATTTCGGATTTCTTCATGGAACTTATCCTCCTCGATAGTGGATGAACATCCGTCGCGACCAAGACGCCGCGGTGACGATTGATGGCTGTGGTGAAGGTATCGACCCCATTGACATCGGCAGTCCTAGGCAAAATACTATCTGACTAGTTAGTCAGTTACAACATCAAAACCGTTTAAGATAAGTTCATGCTGACGACAGCCGAGCCAATGACATCTCCAGAGCTTCGCAAACAAACCGACGGGCGACGAATTAGAGGCGATTTGATCTGCGTCATGCCAGCGTGAATATTCATCGAGTCAATCAGGCAACGCCGGGCGCGTCGCTCGGTATCGCTTCGGTCACGAGCTGGCGCGGAAAATTGCGAGCCGTGTTCCTGCGCAGCGAGGCGATCCGCGGCTACACGCTGCTCTCCCCAACCCTAGTCGTTATGATGTTTGGCATGTGCGCCCCGTTCGCCATCATGGTCGCGGTCAGCTTCTGGACCCAGCATGCGTTCGATTTCGATACGACGTTCACCCTCGGTCGCTACCAAGACGTCATCGACAAACCCATCTACATGGCACTGATGCTCCGGTCGCTCGCGATTTCGGGCGCATGCACCGTCGTCACGGTACTGCTTGCCTATCCGATGGCGTACTACGTGGCGTTTCATGTCCACCGGCATAAGCTCATCTGGATCATCCTTATGACTCTGCCATTTTGGACGAGCTACCTGCTGCGGGTGTTCGCATGGAAGGTCATTCTGGGTTTCAATGGTGTCATCAACTCAGGCCTGAAGGGCTTGGGTCTGATCGAGCAGCCGCTGGAGTTTCTCCTCTACAGCCCCACGGCCGTGGTGATCACGCTTGCGCACGCCTGGGCAGCGTTTGCAATTCTGCCGATCTACGTATCGCTCGAGAAGATCGATCGCTCCCTGCTCGAGGCGGCGACGGACCTCGGAGACGGCCCGGTCAAGCGCTTTCTGGGTGTGACCCTGCCGCTTTCGCTGCCGGGGATCATCGCCGCAACGCTGCTGATCTTCATACCGACGGTGGGCGACTACGTCACACCGGCGCTGGTCGGCGGACCCAGTGGCATCATGCTGGCGAACAATATTCAGGCTCAGTTCGGCAAAGTGAACGACTGGCCGATGGGCGCGGCGCTCGCGATGGCCATGATGATCACGGTTGCGGTGATCTCGGTGGTGTATATATGGGTGACGCGCAAGGCGGCGGGGCGAATCGTATGAGGGAAGTAAGCTATATCGAACGGTCCAATCGTCCGTTGCACGTGTACGCGCTGATGTACCTTGCGTTTCTCTATATCCCCGTGCTGTTCTTGCCGCTTTTCTCGTTCAACGACGCGGTGTATGCTGCCTTTCCGCTGAAGGGTTTCACGACCAAGTGGTACGAGCAGATGTTGGCTAGCGAGCCGATGTTTGCCGCGTTGACGAATAGCATCAAGGTCGGAGCCACGACCGCGTTGCTAGCCACGGTTCTGGGAATCTTCGGCGCAAAAGCCGTCACTCGCTATCGGATGCCGGGCAAACAGCCGGTCGTTTTTGTAATCATGTTGCCATTGGTCATACCCGGAATTATCCTCGGCGTAGCATTGCTCATTCTTGTAACGCGGCTCGGAATCAATCTATCGCTGTACACGGTCACGCTGGGACACATTCTAATCAGCGTTCCGTTCGCTATGGCAACCCTCATTCCCCGCTTCGAAGGATTTGACAAGTCGATGGAGGAGGCCTCTGCCGATCTCGGGGCGAACGCGTGGTCGACGTTCTGGAGGGTAACTCTGCCGATGGTGTTTCCGGGCGTGCTGGCGAGCTACCTGCTGTGTTTCACCATCTCCTTTGACGAGTTCATCATGGCATTCTTTCTCGCCGGCACCGACCCCACCCTGCCGATATTCATATGGGGCCAACTGCGCTTCCCGTTGTTGCTACCACGCGTGTTGGCACTCGGCGCCTGCATTCTCGCGGTGTCGTTCGTGCTCGTCTTTATCGCTCAATGGCTCGCGCGACCCGGCGCCATCCGTTCACTCGACTCTCGACCGTAATCCATGAGCAACAACGACGCTTTTATTATTCTCACCGGCGTTTCAAAACATTTTGGTCCGGTGGTGGCCGTTGACGACATCAATCTCACGATCAGTGGAGGGGAGTTTTTTTCGCTGCTCGGCCCCTCGGGCTGCGGCAAGACCACGTTGCTGCGGATGCTGGCGGGCTTTGAGTCACCGACCAGCGGAGAGATCTTCATCGACGATGCGCCGATGTCGGAGGTCCCGCCCTACCAGCGGCCGACCAACATGGTGTTTCAGAACTATGCGATCTTCCCCCATCTCAATGTCCGCGCGAACATCGGATACGGGCTGCGCTACGACAAGCTCAGCAAGGCGGAGCTCGATCGACGCATCGACGAGTCGCTGGAGATGGTCAAGCTGCCCGGATTCGGAACGCGTCGCTCCGAAGAGCTATCGGGTGGTCAACGGCAACGAGTCGCACTCGCCCGGGCGCTCGTCAAACGCCCTAAGGTGCTGCTACTCGACGAGCCGCTCGGTGCGCTCGACAAGAAGCTCCGGGAGGAGATGCAGCTCGAGTTGCGAGCGCTCCAGGAGTCGGTGGGTATCACGTTCATCTTCGTGACTCACGATCAGGAAGAGGCCTTGACGCTGTCGGATCGAGTGGCGGTGATGGCGCGTGGCAAGGCGTTGCAGGTCGCATCACCGCAGCAGCTCTACAACTGCCCGGTAAGCATCGAGGTGGCGGATTTCATCGGCCAAATGAATTTCATCGACGCCCGCGTCATCGAGGTCGAGGGCGAGCGGGCGGTGCTCGAGGCGAGGGGCCTGGGTCGGGTCCGGGCTGTCGCCAGCGCCGATTTTGTTCGCCAAGGTGCACAGGTCGTCGTTGCGGTTCGCCCGGAGAAGCTTTCGCTGTCGTACGAATCCAGCTCGGACGGCCGATGCTCGGTACAGGGCGAGATGAAAACGGCAGCCTATCTGGGCGATCGAAGTCATATCTACGTGACCGTGGATGGCTGCGAGAAGCCGCTCTCGGTTGCGGCCCAAGAAGTGGAGTCGTCCTCGGGCCAACCGATAGAGCGCGGGAGCGAAGTCTGGATCTCCTGGGCCGACGAATCGCTGGTTCTGCTGCCGGTTGCTTGACGAGAATAATTCTTGACAACTAAGGGCGCCCGCCCCGACACCGTTGTGTCATTTCGAAACGCTTCCAAGTACTACGGAGACGTTGTTGCGGCGCGCAATCTCGACCTGGACGTCGCGTCCGGAGAGTTTCTGTCGTTTCTAGGCCCCTCCGGATGCGGTAAAACCACCTCACTTAGGTTAATTGCCGGATTCGACCAGCCTAGCGAAGGCGAGGTGTTCCTCCAGGGCGAATGTGTCAACGGCGTACCCGCCTACCGGCGACCAGTCAATATGGTGTTTCAGCACTACGCTTTGTTTCCGCATCTGAACATCGTGGACAACGTGGCCTACGGACTCAAGCAGCGCTCACCCAAACCCTCGTCGAAAGAAATCGGTCAGCGGGTCAACGAGGTACTGGAACTGGTCCAGCTGGGGGGTTTCGACTACAGGCGTATCTGGGAGATGTCGGGTGGACAACAACAGCGAGTGGCGCTCGCCCGGGCACTGATCAACAAGCCCAAAGTGTTGTTGCTGGACGAGCCGTTGGCGGCGCTTGACCGTAAGTTGCGCCGGGAGATGCAAATTGAATTACAGAACCTGCAACGCAATGTCGGCATCACGTTTATTTTGGTGACCCACGACCAGGAGGAAGCGCTGTCCATGAGCGACCGCGTATGCATCATGCGGGACGGTGAGATTGTCCAGATCGGCAGCCCGTTGGATCTTTATGATCGGCCGAAAAATCGGTATGTGGCGGATTTTGTCGGCAAGTCAAATTTCTTTGACGGCGCGGTCGAACACAAAAATAAGTCGACAATCGACATTAAGCTTGACGGCGGTTCTACGGTTGCACTTAAGGCCAACGCAGATTCCAACGAGCACAAGGTTGGAGACAGGGTTTGCGTCAGTGTACGCCCGGAACAGGTGACGCTGGCGCGTAACCAGGAGCAGTTACCCACAGACTGTGCGATAAAAGCCAAAGCGCAAGTAATGAATCGTATTTTTCTTGGAGAACAGATTGAATATCTACTGCGTGATGAACGGCTCGGAGAATTCCTGGTCCGATCACCGCGGCAGCACGCACTCAGCGAACGGCCATTCGAAATAAACGAGTCTGTCTTCGTGGCTTGGAGCCGGGACACTGCCTTAGTTCTTGGCAGTGAATAGAGCAAGTGAAAATTGTATTTGTAAATTCATCAACAGGAGGACCACATGTCCAATAAAACTGATCTACCGATTACTCGTAAAAAATTCATGCAGGAACTGCGGCGTTATCAACGGGGTTCAATAACCCGCCGTCAATTTCTTGGCGTCACCGGTCTTGGCCTGGCGACCGCAGTCATGGGCGCAGCGATACCGGGGCTGATGCCGCGACAATCCTGGGCGGCTGGCGACATTGGCGACCGTGTCGTGCTGGCGACCTGGCCGAACTATCACGACCCGGCCAACTTCGAGCAGTTTACCGAAATGACCGGCGCCAATGTACAGGTGAACGTGTTCGGTTCCAACGAGGAAATGCTGGCCAAGCTGCAGGCAGGTGGCAGCGGCTGGGACGTATTCGTGCCCACCAACTACACCATCACCACCTATGTTTCAGAGGATCTGATTCAACCACTCGATCTATCCAAAATCAGCCATTTTGATGCGAGCGCTTTCGATCCGCGTTTTGCCGATGCCGGTTCCGTGGAGGGCGTCGCTTACGCCATGCCGAAGAACTGGGGTACTACGGGATATGCGCTAAATACCAAGCATACCGGCGGCAAAGCATTAACAACCTGGAAGGAATTCTGGGACATTACCAAAACAGACTTCTCGGGTCGCACGATGGTGCACGACTACCAGTTGACCACCATTGGTAACGCGCTGAAGTATTTCGGTTATTCCTTCAACTCGGTGGACCCGAACGAACTGGCGGACGCGGAAAAACTATTGCTTGAAGTGAAACCTCATTTGTTTGCCATCAGCAGCGACTATCAACCGCCGCTGCGCAACGGTGACGCGTGGATGTCGATGTGCTGGACCGGCGACGGCAAACAGCTTCACACCGATATCCCCGAGATAGTGTACGTGTTGGGCAAAGAGGGCGGTGAAATTTGGAGTGATTATTACGCCATACCGAAGGG
>JAOTWM010000679.1 GCA_029862885.1 Gammaproteobacteria bacterium | reverse complement strand
TCTTCTCCCTTTCGCTGATAGCAAGCACCAGGAACTCTTTCTCAACGGCCTGCGCAACGCGGGTTTAGGGGAGTGATGCGTAATGACCGCTGTGGGTCATGAGGCGACATTGACGGCTTATACAGCAGCCGCACTTTGGCACATCGAGGTGCCGGTGGCGTCGGCTGCATTGAATTCGCTCAGCCGACGGACCGGGGAGCCCAGACGACCCTAACTCGTCACTCCTGGGCGTGACCCGGGGTTCCGAAGAGCGGAGGGCAACGCACTATCGCCCTGGATCGCCGAGTCGAGCCTGGCAATGACGAGAATGGTTGCAGCGCGTTGAAAACATTAATTTGATTTCGAGCCGGACCCAGAGAGCACTGTCGGTCCAACCCATTTGCGGATCTCAGACAGACCACAAATCCGTACAGTTAAACCTCATGTCACCGATTAAAGTGCTGAAAAAATTAATTCGGTTGACAGTTGTCTCAATCAATGAGCACCTGCCGTCACCCACGAACCAACTGCGATTTGGTGGCACTGGGTGGCAGCGGAAACAAAACTGTAGACAAAGTTTTCGGCGCGGCGATTCCCAAAAATTGGAAGCGACGAATTTGCGGTCGTCTCACTGCATCCGCGGTAAATTTGCCAGTGGAGGTGTTAGGTGGACTATGCACAGCTGAATTGGACGTGTGAGGCGAGTGTTCAGGAGCTGCTGTCCGACCCCATAGTGCACCTCTTGCTGCGCCACGATGGAATAAAAACCGAGAACGTCTGGGCCGCTGTGCGAGGAGCTCAGTCGCGCCTGAGAGCCAACCCAATAGAAGTTGAATTCGAAATCCCCTGACGCAGATTATGGCGTTTACCTAAAACCGCGCGAGAAGTCGTGCGAACCGGATGGCCCGCAGGACAAAGATGCTCAAGTCACGGGGTCCGGGATCTCTGCCAACAACAAAGCCTGAAAGAGGTAGGAAGATGACCACACAGACGAAATCACGTGCACGCCAAACCGAGCCAAGCGAGCTCAATCCCTGGGCGATGATGGCCAATTACAACGGCACGGCGATGGCTGCGTATCTGGAAGCGTCGCGCGCCTTCACGAACGGCCTGACAGCTCTGAACAGCGAGGTCATGAGTTTCGCGACCAAGCGATGGGGCTATGACATGAATCTGAGCCAGTCGTTGACGGGCTGCGACAACTGGGCGAAGGCGTCGGCGCTCCAGCAGAACTGGGCTCAACAGGCGATGAAGGACTATGCCGAGGAAGCCTCAAGGTTGATGGATATGGCCTCCGCGATGACCCAGGACGCCTGGCACCCGCTCTATGAAAGCTCGACCGAGGCCGTGCGCGGCCTGGACAAGGAGATCCAGAAAACAGTGGCCCGCTGACACGCCATTCGAGCGCCTGGGCGCGCGGTTGAGGTAGAGACTCCTTGCCCGGACAAAGTTGTGCGGGCCGCAGCCTCGACGTAGCGCCAGGTGCGTCCACATTCAACCTTGTTTGCGACGAGATTTCGGGCGACGTCGCGAGCGAAGACACCCAAATGACGGCCACATGTTTCCCAACAAAGTACTGAGCAGTATGACTCGCATCGACAAATACTCGGGATTTTGAAAGGAGCGATATTCCATGGCCAGATGCCTATTAAATGCCATTCAGCAAATTACAAAATATTTCCACTGGCGACATGCCAATAAAACCTAGATAGGAGGAGGGTTCGATGTCCAAATCCGTCTCAGCTTGGCTCTTGACCGCTGCTGTATTCACAGCGTTGAGCGCCACGCCCTCGTTGAGCCAAGACAGGGAATTCGTGGGGTTTTCCGGCCTACCCCAAGTACCGGCGGGCGGCGTTTTAAATCTTCACGACGCCTGCGAGACCGCGATCCCGGGCAGCCGGATGTGTCGCACGGGCGATATCCTGAACAACGGCACGTCTCTGAGCGCATTGCCAACAGGATTTGGGTGGGTTCAACCGACTGTCCTTGGAGTCTTCTTCGACGGCATAACGGCCAATGTGGTCACCGACACGGGGCATTCGGGAATTCTCTTTGGTGAGCTCACTTGTCGCAACTGGAATTCCGTCAGTCACAATGATTTCGGCATGACCATTCGGATACTGCCGTCGGGAGTCGTAGGGTTCAGTGCGCAAAGTTGCGCGAACACAACAATACAAGTTGCTTGCTGTGATCTACTTAAGAAAAAATAGCATGCTTCTGCGGTTCCTATCGTTTGGGGGACATGGCCGTAATCGCAGCTGTTCACGCATCGGGTCGATGTTACGGGATCTGAACTGGAACAGCTGTAATGGGCCA
>JAOTWM010000156.1 GCA_029862885.1 Gammaproteobacteria bacterium | reverse complement strand
TGAGCTCTCCGGCGCTATCGACTTTCAGTACGATGCCACCTGGCTTGAGTGGCAGCACAGCGTTCCGGTGTCACAATCTTTACCGCTGCGCGAAAACCGCTATATCGGTGAACCGGTGATCGCGTTCTTCGACAATCTGCTTCCCGATAACGATGACATTCGTCGCCGGGTGGCTGTGCGCATGGCCGCTGGCGACGCCGATCCCTGCAGCTTGCTCGCTGCGATCGACCGGGATTGCGTTGGGGCGCTGCAGTTTCTTCCCGAAGGTCTTGGACCCGATCCGGTCGGCCTGATCACGGCCGAAGCGATCAACGATACGAAATTGCTGAGATACTTGCTGGTCTCGAAGGCGCACAGCTCGGCCTCGGTGAGGATCAGGAGTTCCGGATTTCTCTTGCCGGCGTACGGGAGAAAACGGCGCTTCTATACTGGAACGATAGCTGGCACCGGCCACACGGCACCACTGCAACAACCCATATTCTGAAACCGCAAATCGGGCAGAGGGCCCGTGTCGATCTCTAATGAATATCTGTGTATGCAGATAATCGATGCTTTGGGCCTGCCGTCGGCGCAGGCCCGCATCGCGGACTTTGACGGCCAGCGTGCGCTGGTCGTTGAGCGGTTCGACCGGTGCTGGACAAACGATCAGTGGTTGTTGCGTCTTCCGCAGGAGGATTGCCGCCAGGCGTTATCGATTCCGCCCCCTCGAAAATATGAAAGTGAAGGAGGGCCCAGTATCGTCGATATTCTTGAATTCCTAAAAGGCAGCGATAATCCGCCGGAGGACCAATCCTTATTCATCAAGGCCCAGGTTGTCTTCTGGATTATGGCCGCAACGGACGGTCACGCAGAGAATTTCAGTGTCTTTCTTCATCCCGGTGGTGGCTTTCGAATCGCGCCACTCTACGACGTCATGTCGACACAGCCCTTGTTTGATGCAGGATGGCTGCGCCGAAACCAGATGTGCTTTGCCATGGCTGTCGGTGATAATCGCCATTATCGCGTTCACGATATCATGCCGCTCGCGATCAATTAATGTGTGTAACGCGCTGCCGGCAGACTTTCCGAACGCTGTGCGCGACTCCATCACCGGGGGTATATAGGAGCGCCCGTGACGTCTGGCAACTCAATAGTGGGAATAGCAGGGACATACCCCATGACGGCGTACGTCCCCGCTTCTATGAATAAATCCTGCTTGTGCAACAATCACATTCGCTGATGTTGAAAGCATGGCGGGCTGGTTGAATCGCGACCGGAAGTCGCTCACAATCCGCTAGACGAGAAATAGCTTCTTGAGGAGCCTCGATCTAATGTTCACTAACAATCCCTTTGCCGAGATTTCGGCGTCCATACCGTCCTCAGTCATGCAGACGTACGTCGTAGTCATGATATTTCTGGTGGTGGCTGGCACTTTGTTCGAGGTTGCTCATAAAAAGAGCGCAACGTATTTTTTCGACAATTGGCGGAAATCACAAAGCAAGGGCTCGAAGCAAGTCGGCGGTGGCGAAATGGCGGCCGTGGCGATAAAAACCGTTTGTTTGGACGTACTGACATCCGCGGAGTTCTGTAGTGCACGGCGCAGAATCGCCCACCTCCTGACGATGTACGGCTTTGTTATTTACGCTATCACCACTGCCATCATGGTGTTCTCGCCCTTAGGTTCCGCCATGACGGCGCTACTGTGGCACTTGGGGGCACTAATGATTTGCGGTGGCGGTTACTGGTTCTGGTTTTTCATTCGGGCCGATGTCGCGGCCGAGGGGAATTCACCGTTTCGCGTTATGCGTGCTGACCTCTTCATTCTTTCGCTTCTCGCGAGCGCAACACTGGCCCTGATCTGGTCCTTCGTGCAGTCGTGGGGCGTGTCAACGTGGTCAAATGTGTTCTTCTGGTTGTACATCCTTGCAACGACAGTGCTGTTCGGGTCCGTTCCGTGGTCCAAGTTTGCGCATATGTTCTTCAAGCCCGCCGCGGCGTTTCAGAAACGTGTGGCGGAAGCGGATGGTTCGAGGGACAATCTGCCAGCGCCGGCCGACAAGCGGGAAGTTTTCGGTAGCGCGCGCCGGTTGCCCGAGAATTATTGATTAACTGATTGAAGGTCACTGACCTTCACCACAGGAGATAAGAATTCATGCCAACATTTGTTTATATGACTCGCTGCGACGGCTGCGGACATTGCGTCGATATTTGCCCGTCCGACATTATGCACATCGACAGCACCTATCGCCGCGCTTATAACATCGAGCCCAATATGTGCTGGGAGTGCTACTCCTGTGTGAAGGCCTGTCCGCAAAATGCGATAGATTGCCGGGGATACGCGGACTTCGCCCCCCTGGGTCACAGTGTTCGGGTGCTCCGGGAAGAAGCCAAGGGCACGATTTCCTGGAAGATCAAGTTCCGGGACGGCCGCGAAAAAGATTTCGTTTCGCCGATCCGGACGACGCCATGGGGGTCCATCCAATCGCCGGCTGAGCTGGCGGTGCCCAACGAAGAAGACATGAAATCCCAGGAGCTCGCACACGAACCCGCCGCGCTCAACATCGAAGGCGGATTACGGACGTTGAGACCTGACCAATTTAAGCAGGTGGTAGTCTAATGGGAATGTTCAGCAAACGTAAAACGGTATGCGTCGATGCGGATGTCCTCGTCATCGGCGGTGGAATGGCTGGCTGCGGCGCCACTTACGAAGCCAGGTACTGGGGGCGCGACCTGAAAGTGGTCTGTGTGGAGAAAGCGAACATCGAGCGCAGCGGCGCCGTCGCGCAAGGTCTGTACGCAATCAATTGCTACATGGGAACGCAGTGGGACGAGAACCAGCCTGAGGACCATGTGCGCTATGCCCGCAACGACCTGATGGGACTGGTGCGGGAGGATTTAGGTTACGACATCGCCCGGCATGTCGACGCCTCGGTGCACATGTTCGAGGAATGGGGCCTCCCGATAATGAAGGACCCGGAAACGGGGCAATATTTGCGCGAAGGCAAATGGCAGATCATGATTCACGGCGAAAGCTACAAGCCGATTGTCGCCGAGGCCGCGCGCAAGGCCGCCACTGAAGTCTATAACCGGATCATGGTGACCCACCTTCTAATGGATGAGTCAAAGTCCAACCGGGTTGGAGGTGCCGTCGGCTTCAATGTCCGCACCGGGGATTTCTATGTCTTCCGTGCAAAGGCCATCATCGTATGTGCAGGCGGCGCGTCACATATCTACAAGCCCCGCTCGGTGGGTGAAGGTATGGGACGAACCTGGTATGCCCCCTGGAGCAGTGCCTCGGCCTACGCGTTGCCGATTTTCGTCGGCGCCAAAATGACGCAGATGGAGAACCGGATCGTCCTCACCCGGTTCAAGGATGGCTATGGTCCGGTCGGTGCCTACTTTCTGCACCTTAAGACTTACACCGAAAACGCGTACGGAAATGAGTACGAATCCAACTGGTATGAGCATACGAAGGAACTGGTCGGGGATTACATCGATCGGCACCCGGTGCCGACCTGCCTGCGCAACCACGCCTTTCTTGAAGAGATGAAGGCCGGCAGAGGCCCAATCCGTATGGTGACCAAAGAGGCTTTCCAGGATCCGCATAAAGAGACCGTGGGTTGGGAGAACTTTCTCGGCATGACCATCGGGCAAGCGGTCGTCTGGGCGTCGCAAAACATTGACCCCAAGCACACTAATCCCGAACTAACTACTTCCGAGCCGTACGTCATGGGCTCCCATGCCACGTGTTCAGGTGCATGGGCGAGCGGACCGTCCGACTATGCGCCCTCCGAATACCAGTGGGGATACAATCGGATGATGACCGTCGATGGATTGTTCGGTGCCGGTGACACCATCGGCGGCACCGCCCACAAGTTCTCGTCGGGATCTTTCGCCGAAGGCCGAATTGCTGCCAAGGCGGCTGTTAATTATGTGAACGACCTGCGCAATGAACAACCTCGGGTCAGTGAGCAGCAGTATGAAGATCTTAAGAAGACGGTTTTCCAACCCATGGAGAACTACCAAGTCGGACGCAACGAAATCGTCGCGGGAACCATTTCACCAAGCTATATTTTGCCACTCCCTGGTCTTCAGCGTCTCGAGAAAATCATGGACGAATACGTGGGCGGTTTCAGCGCACACTACACCACGAACACGCATATGCTTAACCGCGGACTGGAGTTGCTGGGCATGCTGAGGGAAGATCTCGACCGTCTCGGGGCCGAGGATTTGCACCAGCTTCAGCGGGCGTGGGAGTTAAAACATCGGCTCATGGCCTCAGAGTCAGTGACCCACCACACCATGTTCCGAGAAGAAACCCGGTGGCCGGGGTACTACTATCGAGCCGATCATCCCAAGCTGGATGATACCGACTGGCATTGCTTCACTTTATCCCGCTACGACCGCGAATCCAACGAGTGGGAAATGGAAAAAGCGCCCGTGTATCACATCGTCGATTAAACGGAGCCCGGTATCAATTTCAATTAGTGGCTGAGCCCGGTAGGGCTTGAGGCTCAGCTTCGGCTCCTGCATACGAGCAATGGATTATGAGACAGTCTGTTTCGTGTCCCGGCAAAAAACGAGACCAATCGAAACAGTAACTAATTGGATCGGTTTCATTGCGATTTGCCGATCGATTCTACGGAAATCTGAACAGTCCCCAATCGCCTTCATTCGTCGACAGTAATTGATTTAAGAAAACCTATCAGGTTGTCTTTTGTTTGCTCTGTCATGGTGTTTTTCTGGCATCTTGTATATTTGCTTTTCGTTCCCCGTACCCGCTGTTTTAATTCAATGGTTTCTGGGTGGTCCATTTCCGAGGCTTCTTGCGGACTGGCTGAAACTAAAAGAACAAGTTTGTTCATCTAAATTAATCCATATTCGAAGTCTGCCCAAATAGATCACCGGGAACTTTACTGACATAGTAAGTATATAAGGCCCTGTGATTTGGGCGAAACGTAGAAATCAGGCTGGTAAGGGAGCGGGAAACAATCTCATGCGGGCCCAGAATCTGATTGATGCGTTGACAGTGGGATCAACCCGGATATTTCCCGAAGGCGGACGATGAACCAAGATTCCTCTCAATATTCGAAAGGGTTAGGCCGTGTTTTCGGGTAGGGGGCCACCGCACAGTGTGTCTTGTTCGGAATCAGGAAAAATCGGGCGTCGTATTCGTCACGATCCTCCTCGATCCATAGCTACGGCTATGAATCTTCGGACGATCGCACCGACTCCTTAGCCCCCGTCCCAACCCTTGATGAATTATCCAGGCCAAGAGGGTTATTGTGATGTTATGCGTCGGTATTCGGACATGGTCCCATGTAATAAAAAAGGGTGGTAACTTTCGTTACCACCCTGTGTAGTACAAACGCGATTAACGTCTATCAGGCCGCTTTTTCAGATGCCTTGTGTTCGAGCACGTTGTCAGGCCCGTTGATCGCAATCTTGCGGGGCTTCATGGCCTCGGGCACGTTTCTCACCAGACTCAGCTTGAGCAAACCATTGCGCAGCTCAGCAGTGGTGATTTCGACGTGGTCGGCAAGGGTAAACTTGCGCTCGAATGACCGTCTCGCAATGCCCTCGTGTAGGTATTTGCGCTCGCTCTCCGGGCCCTTTTGCTTGCCGCTGATCGTCAGCACGCTATTTTCCACCTGGATGTCCAGGTCGTCTTCCTCAAACCCGGCCACCGCCACCGTAATGTCGTAATGGTCATCGGCAACCACCTCAATGTTGTAGGGCGGGTATCCGGCAGAAGCGGATTTTTCGGCACCCAGTGCCGCATTCAGAAGCGAACCGAATCGATCAAAACCGATGGTGCTGCGATACAGAGGGGTTAAATCGATAGTAGTCATAACATATTCTCCTTAGAAGCAATATGGGGGGTGCTCGCGTATATAATTCGAGGCGCCCCAAGGTTAATAAATCATCTGCGGTTCGGCTCTACTTCGAGACACCGGCCCGCACAATTAATATGGAAACGGATAGCTGAAAATTCAACCCCTGGAATTGTTAACACGCAAAGTTCCAATAAATCAGCCAGTTAGGGGAGTCGAAAGTATCCACGAGCCAAGTTCGACCCCGGTCAGCGTAACGTCAGTCTATTCGTTGCCCTAAGAGAGTGGGAAGATCTGATAAATACTTATCTAACCCGGGTCGGGCAGAGTGATACCGGGGACAAACCCCACTTTAATCGAGGAGACAATAGATGCAAATCGACGGCGGCTGCCGCTGCGGCCATATTACTTGCCGGGCGGAAGTCGATCCGCCTGATATCATTATCTGTCACTGTGCCGACTGCCAAAAACTGCCGGGCACCGCCTTCCGCACGGTCGTCTTTGCTGCCGAAAAAGACTTCGCGTTTCTGGAAGCACTACCCAAGATCTACGTCAAGGCCGCCGAAAGCGGCCGTCAGCGTGAACAGACCTCTTACCCGGAGTGCGGCTCTCCGATCTATTCCGCCCCCGTGGGTGTGGAGCCGCGCACCCTCGATATCCGCTTCGGCACGGCGAACCAACGCGAGGACCTGCCCCCGCAGTCCCAGTTCTGGTCCCGCTCGGCCCAGTTCTGGTTGGGCGATATTCCGTCAATGAAAATAGTCAGCCGGCACGTATAGCATTCCGAATTCTGCGAATTACTACTGGGCACAATTTTGCAGTGTGCGGCGTGCCCACTCGATGCATTGTTTCAAGTGTGTACCGAATATCCCGATGGTTCGTCGGCCGCATTCGATCGGTTGATACTGTCGGTCGTGCGCCGATGCGATTGTCCCTAAGCGTCTAAATGACATCCGCATAGGGCAATATACCGCCACAGCCGTTCCAGCTTTGGCGCTGATGTGTTTGCCGCCCTAGCGCCGTTCACGCGGCGAACAGGTTGTGCACCCAGGCGAAGACAGCGCCTCCAATAGCTCCGTCAACTAATGCATAGAGAGCACCCACCACAACACTTGCAACGCCTGCTCCCACATCATAACCGGGATACAATGAACCGATCACCGTCAAGAAGCCAACTCCGTAGGTGGGCCAAATGACGTTCGCAATACCCACAACAAGTACAGCAATCGCCCACAAAATCGCTGACGCAAAGGCCAGCCCTTTGATGGATAGTTTCATGCTTACCGCCTAGAGTGAGATGTCCAGTCAACAATGAGAGAGTACGCCGTTCGTGCGCCGCTCAAAAGCCACCGGCTAAACCGTGCCAGGTCAAGCCGCGGTTGCCTGATGATCGAGCAAGCTACCCCACGCTTTGTCTGTGCTGAACCAATTCGCCCAAGGCTTCAATCGGCATTTGGGTAGGAGTCACCACCGGTAATGGAAGCTCGGTAAGCCGCGTAAAGCTTGGCATTTGCGACCGCCGTGACGTGTGGGTGTCAGTGCAGTGTGGCCTTGCCACAACATTGTTTGTATTTTCTACCAGAACCGCATGGACAGGGCGCGTTGCGACCGATTTTAGGGCTTTCGCGCCGGTGGGGAGTGGCCGCATCTTCCACGCGAGCTGCCATCAGTCGGTGCGGCTCAAAGTAGCGATAGACCCGCATTGCCCCGGCCGCGAGCCCCACTAGCAGCTGCTCGCGTTGGGTCTCGTCAATTGGTTCTTGATAGGGGCGCATCTCGGGATCCGGATCGTGCTCGTGGGCCAGTGCGAAGATCGCTACCATCGCACCGCCGTGTTCCTCGTCGTCGAGCAATTCCATCCAGTCCGCCTGGTGAAAACCCATACCGCGTTGAAAACCTTTTGCCCAATCGTTGCCCTTGGCGATACCCCTGTCGTCCTCCAGCAATAGGGGTAGATAGACATCGTCGTTTTGTAAGGTCTGGGCACGGTGGTTCCAGTGCGCCATGAGTAATGTCATGAACCGTTCGGCTTCCTCCATACTCTCATACGCTTCCTCTTGAGCCATTTCACCACCACCCCAGATCTCGGGCATATACTGGCTCGGCATTATCAGTTTTGGGGAACAAATCAAGGAGGCGAAGAAACCATCCAGCATTTCCAAATTCATGGCATTGTCATTCTTAAAACGATCCAATACCGATACGAGGAAATCGTAATCGTCGTCGGTCAAGGGTGTAGGAGCGGATCGTGGCATGAACGAGACTATGAGTGGCGACTATGTAATCGTAATATCGTAATCATATCACTCGATCAATACCTATTTCGGTTTCTGCGCCAAAACAATTCGATCCACATCTTGCATCGTCGTTCAACGAAACGGCGGTCGCTTTACGAGGATTCGATTGTTTCGGATGTATCCATGCGATACCACGGCCTCAATCAACCTGACCCCTTCGTAATCCGGAGGCGTTGGATTGTCGTAGGCCGGTGGCTAACGTAAATGCGGCTAGGACAGTAAGGTGGGGAGGCAACTCCGATTTAAGTCCTGCTAATTCATTGACGAGTTAGGAAGCGGACACACTTCTTTCACTTCCTGGTACTAGCTGCGATCTGCTCCAACGACGGTTATGCATGATAGGCGTGAGCGTCCAGGCCTGGCAAACGACGGGGCGTCGCAGATTGTGAGCCAAGTGTCGTTAGGTGCAGTGGTCCACTGATTTTCTTGATGCGGAAGCTTAGGCCAAATTTATTGTACAGAGACGGTAATTACCTGACGGATGCCGTCCTGACTGGAGCGTATCGATGGGCCGGCGTACGTGGGCTTCGCGTGAAGCAGTGGTATCCGCACGAACACCGCCCGTTTCGGTAAGTTGGCAAAAGCTTGCAGACGCTTAGTATCTACCGAAAATTCACAGACACACGGTCCCATCAAAATCAAACACATCAAAGCCAGTCTCCATCAGTACGCGGTGACGCCACCGATGATCGACAAACCATTGGAAAACTGGCATTTCGTATTCTGCGAAGTGGAAACCGACGAAGGATTGACGGGTTCCGGAATTACCGGCGCCTTTCTACCCTGGTGCGTCATCGCGACCCTGGAAAACGACTTGCTGTCGGTAGTCAAGGACATGGATCCACGCGACACCGAAGCATTGCATCGCAAGGTGTGGTGGGCACTGAACCCGCGCACCTATTACCGGCGTCATCTCCAACGCCTTGTCGGCGCTTGATATCGCCTTATGGGACATCCATGGAAAACACGCCGGCCGTACCGTGGCCCAGCTGCTCGGTGGCTACCGCGACTGGTCTCCGACTTATATTACGTTCGGATTCCTGCTCTTCGATCATGACCAGCTCGTCGAGTACGCGCACGAATTCGTCAACCATGGACATACCCGTTTCAAAATGGTAGCTGCCGTGGATCCCGGCGGCTGGCACGAAGATGCTAAGCGTATCCGCGTGGTGCGCGACGCTGTAGGTGAATATAGAACGCATGATCGATGCCAATTATCGTTTCAACCCGGTGGATGCCCGGCAACCGTGTCGCGCCGTCGAGAATTGTAATCTTACCTGGTTCGAAGAACCGGTCTATCATAATGATATCCGGGCACTCGCGGATCTTCGACAACACACCAACATCCCCATCGCCTGCGGTCAAATGGAAGGCAACCGTGGAAGGTGAAACGGATATCGCCTGGCTATATACCCAGCGCCGCGCGGCAAGTCACCAAGCGGTGCCGACTGGATCGGAACCACCTCGTAGTGGTGTAATAACCATGGCAACGCTCGAGCGGGCCATGCGATCTTTCTCCGCACCTCAGCAACATACATTCGAACACGTAACCATGGTTAAACAACCCGCATCAAGCGCCCTGTCCCGATTCAAGGTACTCGACCTCACCCGGGTCCGCTCAGGTCCCACCGCCGTGCGCCAGCTCGCCGATTGGGGCGCGGACGTGATCAAAATCGAAATGCCGGAACATATGGAGCCGGACGGTGCAGTGGGCGCGCCGCGGGGCTCCTCCGATTTCCAAAACCTGCAACGTAACAAACGCAGCCTGACCCTTAACCTCAAGAATCCCGACGGACTCGACGTGTTCAAGCGAATGGTGAAACATGCCGATGTCGTTGTCGAAAATTTCCGACCGGACGTAAAGACCCGGCTCGGTGTCGATTATGATTCATTGCGGGCCATAAACGCCGGACTGGTTTACGCCAGTATCTCCGGCTTTGGTCAGGAGGGGCCTTACAGTAAACATCCTGGACTCGATCACATCGCCCAGGGTCTGGGCGGCTTGATGTCCATTACCGGTGATCCCGGGCACGGACCGATGCGCGTGGGAATCCCCATCGCGGATCTGACCGCCGGCATATTCTGCGCGTTCGGCATACTT
>JAOTWM010000155.1 GCA_029862885.1 Gammaproteobacteria bacterium | reverse complement strand
AGGGCACCGATAGCGCTGGCGGTTTCACCGTGCCGGACGTTTTGAGCGCGGAATTGATTGACGCGCTGCGGGCACGCACAGTGGTCAACCGAGCCGGAGCGCGGACGGTGGCACTAAACACCGACACAACCACGATGGCGAGATTGGCAACCGATCCGACGACGGCATGGCATACCGAAAACGCGACGGTGACGGATTCCAGTCCAACGTTTGAGGGCCTGACGTTTACGGCGCGAACGCTGATTTCTTTAGTGAGGGCGTCCCGTGAGTTGATCGAGGATTCGCTGAATATCGAACGCGCTTTAACTAATGCGTTTGCGCAGTCGATGGCGATTGAAGTTGATCGTGTCGCACTACTCGGTAGTGGCGTCGCGCCCGAACCCGAGGGCGTCAAACTCGTGACGGGCATCGGAAGCATTGAGATGGCCGGCAACGGCCTCGCGTTAACGAACTTCGATCCGTTGTTGGATTGTCTGCAAACGATGGCCGACGCGAATGCGGCATTTCCGACGGCCGCGATAATGGCACCGCGTACGCAAATCGCGTTAGCGAAACTGAAAGACACCGCGAATCAGCCGCTGCAAAAGCCCGCCGTGCTGGAGCCGCTACCGTTACTAGTCACGACCGCAATGCCGGTGAATGAAACGCAAGGCACCGCGAATGATGCGTCCACGATAATCTTCGGTGATTTTTCGGAGCTGTTTATCGGTGTGCGGAACACTGTCCGGCTTGAAGTGCTGCGGGAGCGATACAGTGATAATTTTCAGTATGGATTTTTGGCGCACTTGCGCGCCGACATTCAATTGGCGCACCCCGCATCATTCTGTGAATTGATCGGAATCATTCCATAACCACCACATAAAACCCCGGCAGTCGATGTTTGGCTGCCGGGTTTGTCTTAGCTGGTTTGTTGTGTCCACCACGGTGGACACCGCTTTCCATTCATCAGAAACGGCTCAATCCCCCCGTTCGCGGCCACGAGTAAATCATCGAGCCGGTCATGCGTCACGGATTGCCATCGCTGCAACGTCCGCGTGGACACGCCGAGGTGCGTCGCCCACCATTCCCGCGTGTGTACCGTCGGACACCGGCACCATGTCCGCACTGAATGCACCATCCACCACCGCGGCTTGTGTAAATCGGCATTCAGAAAATCGGCGACGACCGTGCAACACTGACTTTTTCGTTGTTGCAGAGTTTGGCCGACGGGCACCGTGTAAACCGCGTAGAGCAAATCGCGCTGCGGAGCGCGGCTGTAGCGGTCGACTTTCGCACGGATAAGTGCGGCTTCGGCGCGGCGCTCCAGAAAGCTGAGCGCCCCATCGGTGCACGGCGAACTGCGAAACGGATCGCGTTTAGCCGGGGGGACAATCCGCGCTTCGAGCGAGAAAGCCCAACGCAAAACTTCCTCGGCGGTGTCATGGGGGCGCAACACGCGGGGATTGTAACTAACCCCACGTCAGACTGCGTAGGATCGCGTGTAAGCGACGATCTCACTTCGGGCCTAGCTGTGCACGTTGTTACCCCAGATGTTACCCCAGGCTAATTTAGGTGCTCTAAAAGCAGTTACAAATGTGTCCTAAGTGCTTGTTTTAATTTGGCTCCCCGGGACGGACTCGAACCGCCGACAGGGTGGTTAACAGCCACCTGCTCTACCAACTGAGCTACCGGGGATCAGCGGAACGCGAATGCTACTGGCCGCGCCCTAAGCGGTCAAGCTACGATAGGCGCGGGATTCGGGTGACCGAACCGGTCGCAAATGATTATTTGCTGTCCACCGGCGCCCCGGACCTGGAATTAAATTACAATTCAAAAACAACCAATTATATTGACAATCCAGAATGTACCGACTAAAGTTTTTGTATTGCACTGAGAAACAATAACTTTACGCGAAAATTCCCAACCGGTACAATGGGTTAGGGAAACCCCCATGGCTGTTCTGCCCAAATCGAGGACTCATAGATGAAACGAATTTCCCGCCGTGCTACCCAATTGTCTGCCGCATTGTGCTTGTTCGGAGCATTGTCCACGACCAGCTTCGCCGACGAGCCGACCTGGTTTGGAGAAACCGCCGACGGTGAGTGGTTTGTCGGTTTACGAGCCGGTGCTGCGCAGAGTGGAGAGTTCGCGTTTAGCGACGCGACCAATGCCGGCATCTTGCTTGGTTACCAGTTTTCGCGGCCGGTCGGATTTAACGGCTCGTCTTCGATTGAGTTTGAATTCACCACGTCCACCAGTGATGGCAATATCGGTCGCAATAGCGAATTTTCCGTTCCGGGAAATTGGGACGTCGATACATTCGCTGTTTATTTCGCGTATCGGACTCCGGGAACGGTCTATTTTAAAGGCAAGGGTGGCGTAATCAAAAGCGATATAAACGTTAAGCTACCCGGTCAAACAGTGGGCTCGGACGACGCGAGTCTCGCGCTCGGGGTCGGACTCGGTTTACGGCTACTCGAAGATACCGCGAATGTTGAACTGGAGTTTACCGGAGCGAGCGGTGATAACGACATCGATCTCATCACGTTAGGTGGTACCTTGTTGTTCTGAATATATGGTTGAAAATTCATAGTGTCCTCCACTAAGACCGGCCTGTGAGCCGGTCTTTTTTTATGTACAGGAATATAAAGTATGTCGATTTTGCAGGAGCAAAAATCGGCGATGCTGATCATTCGCCCGTTGTTCATGTGGGATTCAGGATGCCTTGGTATAGTCTTATGCCGGAATATGCGACGCGCTTTTCATAACCGTAGACCGCGAATTGCGTACTTTATAGAACAGTTACAATGCGAAAACTGTGTATCTTTCTGGGCACCACGATAGCAGTACTGTGGTTATTCGCCGGCGTCGCGATTGCTGCTGATCCCTGTATCGCGGATAGCATTGAACCCGACGAAATTGGGGCTAACGCGGAATCAGACACCACTGATTCAACCGCTACCGCTTCACTGGACACCGATGCTGCAGCGCCGGGTCCCAATGGGGACACCAAGTATTTCAATTTAGATATGTTAATTGCGCGGCTCAAAGAAACCGATGCCCTCGGCGTCTTTACAAAACTCGCCTTAAAGGGCGATGTAGAGGATATTATTGAGATGGCCCATGAATATCAGAGTCTAGCCGCGCTCACCGAATTGCAATTGGTACGGGATCAATTTGATGGCCTGGTATTAAAGACCGTCACTCTATTGAACGACAAAGATCCGGATCTTGCGGCAGACATGTATCAAGCGCGGGATCTGGTATGGCAGTCGATTTTGGAGGTTGAGATATGAAAATTATTCGAATTGTCTGCGGGTTATTGGCCGTTGCAGCCGTGGGTATAGCCCTGCCGGTTGCGGCCGTCACTCCAGCGGAAGATATCGCCGCCATCATTATGCTGCGTGGATACCCATGCGGTGGCGCTGTCGTTGCAATGAAAGAAGTTGTTAGCGAAAACGGTGCCCGCACTATCACCGCCACCTGCCCCAACGATTCAAAGTATCAGATCGAAGTCAGCGCGAAGGGTAAAGTCGCCGTTACCCCGCTCTGAGAACGGTCTTGTGCAATCGGCGGGCCAGCCAGCGCAACAGGCAGATGCGGAGCCACGACAAAGTGCAGACAGTCGTGGGCATACCGCAGCGCCCGTTCGGCCAATGCAGCGCTGGGGGCCTTCGCGAATATGAATCCCGGATAGGAGCAACCCTCGGGCCACGGCGTCAAAATTTGGCCTTCGCGGACATCGATAATAATTTCCTCTATATAGGGCACTTGCCGCGCCGCACTCAAACCTTCGATTCGACGCAGTACACCCCCGCAAGGCACCGGCAACATCAATATTCCAGCGCCCGGTACCGCTGGCAGTCGGCTCAAATCATCACCGATTGCATGCCGTAAGATCAATTCCTCCAAGCTAAATCCGATCGCGAGCGGAAATATCCGTGCACAATCCCCGCCAATCGTTCGACTTGCGATTTCCAACCACCAAATCCCTTCGTTGTTGATCCGGCATTCGGCGTGCACCGGCCCATGAGTCAGGCCGAGCGCCTCACACGCGCGTTGCAAATCCGCTTGCAGCATCGATTGTGCGTCCTTTGACAGCCGCGAAGGCGAAATATAGTAAGTTTCTTCAAAATACGGCCCTTGCAATGGATCCGGCTTATCGAAAACGGCCAATAGAAGTACCCGGCCGCCATCGATAACAGCTTCGATCGCGACTTCGATTCCGGCGATGAAATCCTCGACGAGAACTATTGCGTCAGTCCCGGATCGGCCCTCAGTTTCCAGTATGCGGCGCACCCGCTTCAGGGCCGTGTCCAATTCCACGTCGTTATCGGCCCGGATCACACCGCGACTGGCCGATAAGCTGGCTGGCTTGACCACACACGGGTATCGAACCAAGTCGCGCTTCAGCGCATCGGGACAATCAGACCCTACACTTTGGTAACGCGGCACCAGTAAATTTGCGGCCGCAAAACACGCGCGCGCGAGATCCTTGCGGCGGCTGCTGGAAATTGCTTGGAGCGTGTTACCGGGGATATTGAAATCCTGGGCTACCAATGCCGCAAACTCAATGGTTTGATCGTCAGTGCCGATTACTGCGCATGGCGGTTTACGGGCGAATTCCCGTCGCAGCTCGCACAAACTTCGCAGCGGATCGGAGAAATCCACGACCACCCCACGGTGGCTGGGACTTACTATCGTTACCGGCCCGTCCGCTGCCAGCACCAAGTCTAAATCGAGGCGAGCGCACGCACGAATGAATGCAACGGTACGATAACTATCGCGCCGAGTAATGATTAATACCCGGCTCATTACTGCACCCCGTCGCTGACGGAGTTGGCATCCCCCGACGCCGAAATTACTAATACGCAGGTATGGCGACTCCTAGGCCTAGAATGCTCCTCCGCATCCACCGCAAGCTCCGCTGCCACCAACCGCCTGAAACACATTATTAAATACGAATGTGGCATTTGCACCGTCCTCGACGTAATCAATTTCAGCACCGCGTAAATAGTTAAGCGCAACCACATCCACTAACAACTTAAATCCGCCGCCGTCCAGCACCCGATCGTAATCCGTTGCTGACTCCGTAAAAGTCATTCCATAATTCATGCCACTACACCCGCCACCCGCGACGTACACACGAACTGCCTGAATCTCATCATCGGTGTCCGCAATCAATTCCGATATTTTTTCCCGGGCAGCCGCGGTGACGATCAGTTGAGAATTATCGATCTGTGTCGAGTACTGTCCATCGCCCGGAGACGTTTGCAAATTTGACATAGTGTTGCCCCAATTCATTAAGTGCCTATAATACACGCAGCCGCACGCGATATATTGTTAAGTATATCGGAAATGCGGGCACAACCGGTAGCATCGACAATTACGTCCATAAGTCCGGTAAGCACGCCGATTGACCCTGCGACTACTGCAGAATGTTCTTTAGGCTATTGATTATAAACGATTCTGATCGTTGTGGTTTCGCAGTAGGCATGCTCGAGGCGCGTTGAGAAATGTCAACAATTTCGAGCCGATCGACACAGAACAGTTGGAGACGCGGACAATGGCGCGAATGGTAAATTGTGTGGTTCTGAAACGAGAGGCCGAGGGACTCGATTCGCCTCCCCATCCCGGTGAACTCGGCCAGCGTATTTATGAAAACGTCTCAGACGAAGGCTGGAAACAATGGCTCGAACGCTTGGTCACGATTATTAACGAGAACGGGCTAAGCACTGCAGATTCGGATACGATGCCACTAATCGAGGCGCATATGCGCGGCTTTATATTTGGCGAGGGCGATCTAGGCCAACTTCCGGCGGGATTTACAACACAGCGCAAAAAATGACCAGATCCCGACCGAAAGAATCCGGTTTCGGCCACTCAATTATTCTCAACGCACTTTGCGGCCGCCCGCTCCGCCGCACGCAACCGCCACATCAACCGTCTTGTACCTAGCGTTCGCCCTTCCAGCTGCCGGTCCAACATAGCGCGATTCAGTCGCTTACACTCTTCACGGACTTCGACATCATCAAGCACCCCACTCGATAGTGCGAGAAGGGATTTACCGGTTATCATCAGTCCGTTGCGATCACGACTCGGTCGGCTAAGCCGCGGGCCGTGTTCCGGGATGTATCGATACTGGGCCGTGGCGTCGATAGGTGTCCGCCCGTCGGCTTCGGTATCCAACACCAATGCATAACCTAGTTCTCGCAGCAGCTGTTTTTCAAATAATCGTAATGTTTGTTCGCGCGTCTGCGAATCGATCAGTCTTCCGAGGCTGTCCGAATAACTAAGATAAAGGGCTTCATGAGGGTCATATCGATGCAGTATTCGCATTAGTAGTTCGTTCATATAACAACCGCACACCCAGGCGTCACCGCGCAACGTCAAACCAAAACCGTCTGCTTCCGCAGCGGATACCGTCGGTAACTCACCCTTACCGCTCCAACTGATACTGAGTGCCTGAAACGGCAGCAATAATCCGCGAAGCTTCGACTTTAGCCGGCGTGCGCCCTTAGCGATGAGCGCAAGACGTCCGTAGTTTTGCGTAAATACATCCAGTATCAAACTGGTCTCTGAATAAGGCCGCGAGTGAAGCACATACCCCACCTGCTGCTGCACCCGCACGGATTACTCCTCGGAATAACCGAGGGCCCGGACCGCGACGGCGTTGTCCGCCCAACCCTCGCGAACCTTGACCCATAATGAGAGATGCACACGTGTGCCTAAGTTCTGCTCAATCTGTAACCGTGCGCGACGGCCGATCTCGCGGATGCGACTGCCGCCACGGCCAAGAACTATGGGTTTTTGACTCGCCTTATTCACCCAGATCACGGCGCCAATTGCGAGCCGATCGCCGCCAACTGAAAACTCCTCGAGTTCTACTGCCGTCGCGTACGGGAGTTCTTGCCCCAACTGCTCGAACAATTGTTCCCGAATCAGTTCGGCACTCAAAAACTTATCGCTTTGACCACTAAACTGATCCGCGGGATATCCGGCTTCAGCAATAGGTAGATGTGACCGCAGCACTGCAATTAGGGTATCGATGTTGTCACCTCGAAGTGCCGAAATCGGCACGATATCCGTGAATTGGCGTCGATCATTACTTGTTTTGATCAAGGGCAACAATTTCTCCTTTTGCGCCAATCTATCGATCTTGTTAATTGCAAGTACAACACTACCACTGTGTTCTTCCAACAAGTGCAATGGGAATTCATCACTTTCCTGCCAACCGCTCGCCGTAATTACCAGCACGATAATATCCACTTCATCCAAGCTATTACGGGCGTTACGGTTGATAACCCGGTTCAGCTGGTGTGTCTGTTGTGCATGCATACCGGGAGTATCTACTAGTATCAGTTGCGTATGCTCGGAGGTGCGAACACCGATTACACGATTACGAGTTGTTTGTGGCCGCCGCGAAGTTATACTAATCTTTCGACCCACCAGTGAATTCAGCAACGTTGATTTGCCTGCATTGGGCGCACCGATCAGTGCGACAGTTCCGCTGCGATACGGATCGTCGGTCATCCGTCTCCAGTCAGGTGTTGATAAGCGGCGTCCGCTGCTCTTTGCTCCGCATTCCGCTTACTGGAACCCTCCCCGTGAAAAGTACTGGTGGTTCCATCGATTACGCACTGTACAACAAAATGCTGCTGATGTGGCTCACCACTCGTTCTTACGAGGCGATACTGCGGCGGCGCATTTGCCGATTTCTGCAAAAATTCCTGTAGCCGGCTTTTTGGATCTTTGAGGAGTGAGTCAGGCGACAACTTCGATAATGTATCGTTGAATTGCTCGAGCACGAAGTGGCGTCCCGCGGCGAAACCGCCATCCAGATACACGGCGCCGATTATCGCTTCCAAACAATCCGCCAGGATTGAGTCGCGATCCTGCCCTCCGCTTTTGAGTTCACCGGATCCCAGGAACAAATAATCGCCAAGACGTAAGCGCCGCGCCTGCTGCGCAAGGGTCTGCTTCTGCACAACGCGGGCTCGAAGTCGACTCAACATACCTTCCGCGGCAGCGGGATGCGCGGCGAACAGCGCGTCCGCTACAACAAAATTGAGCAATCCGTCTCCTAAAAACTCAAATCGCTCATTATTCTCGGCACCGTAGCTGCGATGCGTCAACGCCATCCGCAATAACGCTGAATCCGAGAACCGGTAGTTCAGGCCTGATTGCAACGCATTCAGATCACTCATCTCACGGCAGTGGTGTGGTCACTGAATTCTCGAAATCCAATAATGCGCTGATATTAAATGCAAGATGTTCAACCCGCTCGTAATCGAGCGATATAATTATATCGGTTTTGGTCTTTTCAACATGAAAAACACTCTTAACGTCAACAATATTATGAGCACTGTCGACGTAGAGCTTCTCGCGGAGTTTGGCTACCATCTGATTTCGAGTCATCGTATGGAAAGTTGGGTTTTCCGACAATACTTTGAGCCCATCGCGAAGCTTCAAATTATCTACGTACAATGGCGTCAATTTCATTGCCAACAATGCAAAAAATACGATTAGGCTGCAAACGATCAATAATGCCCATATCGAAAGGCCACTTTGGTTACGCATACTCAAGTCCTCTGTCATGTTAACGACCATAGCCGATCCACCCGATCTAACTGCTACTGAATCTTATTTCCGATTCGCTGCCACGCGATTCCACCACCGTTTGCCGTATCCCAACTGAACCAGATGAAGAATGCTTTGCCAACGATATGAGATTCCGGGACGAAACCCCATATCCGACTATCACTACTGTAGTCGCGATTATCACCCATTACAAAATAATGGCCCTCTGGCACACGATATTCGTGAGTTCTAAGGTCGGGCCGCGTACTATCCACCAGTATATCGTGACGCACATCATCCAACTGTTCCAAACGCCTGGATGTTACCGTCCGACGCTGGCCGACTTGCCCCAGAAGATACTCACCATCGGGATACTGAATTATCTTTTTCCCATTAATTGTCAATATCTTATCGTTATACATCACGGTATCTCCCGGCAGGCCCACTACCCTTTTAATATAGTTCAATGCGGGTTTCTTCGGGTAACGAAATACCATCACATCGCCCCGAGACGGTGTGTCGATATCTATTATCTTGCGGTGCAGGATCGGAAGTCGCACCCCGAGGCTAAATTTATTCACCAAAATATAGTCGTCGATTTGCAGGCTAGGCAACATCGAACCAGATGGAATTCGAAACGGCTCCACCACAAAAGATCGAAGGAGGAATACGAGCAAAATAACCGGGAAAAACGCTTTGGAATATTCTACTAAAAGCGGCTCTCTATAGGGCTGCTCTTTCACGACACCAGCGCCCGGCGGCTCGGTCACAATCTGTTCATCGCCGACCAGAGATGCGCTTCGACGCCGCTTCGCCGCGAAGAATGTGATGTCCCATAACCAAATTGCGCCCGTGACACACAGCGCGATGAATAGAATCAGGGAAAAATCCAAAGCTAATCTCCTTCTACTTTAAGCATTGCAAGAAACGCGGCCTGCGGTATCTCGACCGAACCAATCTGCTTCATACGTCGTTTTCCCACCTTTTGTTTTTCGAGGAGCTTACGCTTTCTCGTAATATCCCCTCCGTAGCATTTTGCGGTTACGTTTTTCCGCAACGCTTTTACCGTCTCCCGTGCAATAATCTTGCCGCCGACACTGGCCTGGATCGCCACGTCATACATCTGCCGCGGTATCAGTTGCCGCATACGCTTGGCCAGTTCTCGCGCACGATATTGACTTTGTTCCTTGTGCACCAACACTGACAGCGAATCGACCCGATCACCATTGATAAGGATATCGACTTTCTGCATTGTTGTGGCTTGGTACTTCACGAATTCGTAATCCATGGATCCATATCCACGAGTAATGGATTTAAGTCTGTCGAAAAAATCCAACACTACTTCGCTGAGGGGCATTAAAAATCGAATTACCACCTGACGGGCATGAAACTGCATATTTTGCTGTACCCCGCGTCGCTCGATACAGAGCGAGAGCACCGCACCAACATATTCCGCAGGAGTGAGAATCTGCACCTCGATTATTGGTTCACGAATTTCTCGAATCCGGGATAGTTCCGGTAGCTGAGCGGGATTGTGCACCTCGACAGTTCGATCATCGGTTAGACTGATTTCGTACACTACGGATGGAGCGGTCGTTATGAGTTCCAATCCGTATTCGCGTTCAAGCCGTTCCTGAATAATCTCCATATGCAACAGACCGAGAAATCCA
>JAOTWM010000678.1 GCA_029862885.1 Gammaproteobacteria bacterium | reverse complement strand
AAACCGATGACGCCGGCGCCGATAACGCCAAGTCGACGCGGTATTTCGGCAAACGCGAGGGCGCCGGCAGAATCCACGATGCGTTCGCCATCGAATGGCGCGGGGGGCAACGGCGTGGGTTCGGAACCGCTCGCAAGAATGACCGATTGCGCGCTGACACTTTCGACCGGCGCGCCGTTCGGACCGTCTAGAATTTCCACTATGTTGCCGGATGCCAACCGGCCATGACCGAAAATCGGGCTGACTTTGTTAGCCTCGAATAAGGTCCTGATGCCGTCCGTCAAGGTGCGTACGATTTTGTCCTTTCTTTCCAGCATCGCTGCAATATCGATACTGGCCCCAGCCACGCGAATGCCGTGCGCGGCGAACTGATGCTGTAGTTTATAGTATTGCTCCGAAGAATCGAGGAGTGCTTTGGACGGGATACAGCCGACGTTGAGGCAGGTGCCGCCAAGCGATTGGTTGCCCTGGCCGTCGTCCCAACGATCCACGCAGGCCGTGTGTAGTCCGAGCTGAGCACATCGAATAGCCGCGACGTAACCTGCCGGACCCGCGCCGATTACGACGACATCGAACGATTTAGCCATTCTAAAATTCCCGTGAGTGAACACCGGCGCGGCATATTTCAGCACCGGTTCCGTTAACGTAGTTTGCCGCTATACGGAGAGTAAAAGCCGTGCCGGGTCTTCTAACATTTCCTTAATAGTGACCAAAAACATCACTGCTTCACGACCGTCAACTATTCGGTGATCGTACGAGAGAGCCAAATACATCATGGGTCGAATGACAACTTCGCCGTTCACAGCCATAGGCCTTTCCTGGATTTTGTGCATCCCAAGAATTGCACTTTGCGGCGGATTGACGATCGGCGTCGACAGCAGCGAGCCGAATACTCCACCGTTAGTGATCGTGAACGTCCCCCCGGTGAGATCGTCCATACTCAACGAGCCATCGCGCGCTTTCTTTCCATAAGTGTTAATTGTCGTCTCAATGTCGGCGAACGATTTGCTGTTGGCATCTCGCACGATGGGCACCACCAGGCCCCGCGGCGACGAGACCGCGATGCCGATATCGCAATAATCGTGATGCACGACGTCAGTGCCGTCAATATAGGCGTTGACGGCCGGAAATCGTTGTAGCGCTTCGACGCTGGCTTTTACGAAGAATGACATGAATCCCAAACGTACGCCGTGGCGCTTCTCAAATTCGTCGCGATAGTCTTTGCGCAGGCGCGATACGGCGTGCAGATCGACTTCGTTGAATGTCGTCAACAACGCCGCGGTTTGTTGCGATTCCACGAGGCGTTTCGCGATCGTTTGCCGCAATCGTGACATCGGTTCGCGCCGTTCAGCGCGCGGTAGGGCGCCCACCGCCGACGCGATGACTGGTGATTCCGCGGTTGCTATCGGCTCCGATACGGGTGCGGTGGTGTCTGAGTCTGGACTCGCTTGCTCTTGAAAATATCGCAATATGTCCTCTTTGAGGACCCGGCCGTCTTTGCCGGTACCGGTAACCTTGTTCAAATCCAAGTCGTGTTCGCGAGCGAGTCGGCGAACCGCCGGGCTCAATGCCGGATCGTCATCCGCGGTGCTCGCAACGGTCGCCGCGGGAGCCGCTGCGGATTCGGTCGCGGCAGAAACTTCAACGGGCGTAGCGGATGCAGCAGACGGCGTGGGCTTGGTGATCGCTGCCGCATTCTCGTCCAATATCGCAATTACTTCTCCGCTCAGTACCGTATCGCCATTGTCGCGGCGGACCTCGGTCAACACGCCGTCGGCCGGCGCGGGTACTTCAAGAACGACCTTGTCGGTTTCGATATCCACCAAATTCTCGTCGCGGCGTACCGAGTCGCCGACCGCTTTATGCCAATCCAACATCGTGGCATCAGCGATGGATTCCGGTAATACGGGAACTTTGATCTCAATTGACACTGAGTTTTACCTGTGCCTCAAGGGAGGATTGTCGCGCGATACTCAGCGCCTCGTTAACTAGTGATGTCTGCTGACCGAGGTGCAACTTGTAGTAGCCGGCAGCCGGTGATGGTGATGCCTCACGCCCGGCGTACCCTAGGTGTTGGTTCGGCAACGTGCAGTCCTTGATATGGTGCTGAATCTGATACCAAGCGCCTTGGTTTTTTGGTTCTTCCTGACACCATATCGCTTCATTGGCGCGTGGGTATCGCGTGAAGATCGTAGTCAGTACGTCACGGGGAAACGGATGTAGTTGTTCGATGCGGACGATCGCAATGTCATGTAGCTCTCGCGCCGCACGTTCTTCGATTAAGTCGAAATAGACTTTGCC
>JAOTWM010000677.1 GCA_029862885.1 Gammaproteobacteria bacterium | reverse complement strand
GAGTTATGCGGCGCGCCGCGGCACACCGCCTGAACAAGCACGCCGACTCGCGGCGCGTCCGCACCAACGCCATGTTAGATTGCACAGTCACTGCTGCGCTTCCCATGCCTCTCGATCGAAGTTCAACTCCCGCAAGCACTTAGCGGCCTGCTCACGGATCGCCATCCACGCGGGATGGAAGATCAGCTGCTCCGGTGACGCAGTTTCAACAAGGCGCAGGTTCTTTGCTTTCTCCAGAAGAGGCGCAAGCTCCATGATTGACGCCCTTGCGCTTGCCGTTAAAGTTTTTGTACCTGGACGATTTTCCTTTACTAGTCGCATTGCGTAGTACGCATCTTCAAGCAGCTCGCTCGGTACTAGATATTCATCTCTCGTCCCGCTGACCATGTATTTCGTTTGCACATGCTCTGACGCCATGTTCGCCAATAGCTGAGTGAGAACGCGCATGTGCAAACTAACGTCCAGCTTGAGCGTCGCCGCGATCGGCTTCTCCGCGAGACGCCCACAGGCCTTTCCGGCGTCCGCTCGGAGCTGTTGTTAGGTCATGAAGGACCAACCAAAGATACCCATGTCTAACTTTGACCAAGCGATCAAGAAGAGTATTCATACTTCTTTGCTTCTAGTAGCTGTCGCCATTGTTCAATGATTCGCGGGGCGGGTGGAGATGCAGGATTCTCGTCCGTAAGCGCAGCGATTTCATTCATTGAAACTACGTCCCGACCTCTAACAAAGACCCCTCTGACTATTCCTATCGCCCGGACCTGGTTGCCCGCTTCAAAGATGTGTTCGGTATACCAATATTTTTCATCCCAGGTGAGCACGCGAGTTCTAAGTCTCAATTTCTGGAATGGCTTGATGGGGCGGATGTATGTAATTTCGACTCCACTAGCAAATGGAAACCAGCGCCGAGTCAAAAGGCCGGGAAGTATCCCGATCTGCCCCAGAAGGTGTATACGGCCAAGATCAGCGAACCCTACATATCGGGCGCTGTTCAAGTGCAGATTTACATCACAATCGAAAGGCAACGCGCGGAAATGAAGCGCTGATTCTTCCGACCATTGCTTCTTGAGCCCCAGCCAGATCTTCACAAAGACTATTAGTATCCTGAAGTACAGGTTCATTTGATGTCACCGATGCAGAGACCTAACTTAGATTAGCGTCACTTTCAATATGCCGACTACTTGTGCGACGTAGCTCATCAAGTGATGCCACGAAGTCCTCCAACTTGGCTTGGAAATGCCCTTTTACAAGATCCATGAGTGTGCCGGACTCTGCTTCTACCCGCTCTTTAGGACGTGAAAGCGAAGCGCTTACCGCCCAAACGGCAGATTCCTTCTTTTGGCCGTCGTACTGTGGATCTACAAGGAAATTAATCCAGATCTTGGTCCCCCAACCCTCCCGACGTGAGACAACCGTCCATTCTTCGGCGGACCACCATTCCACATCTCTATCGATGCTCACGAGCTCCCAGCCTGCATCCACCAGGAATTTGTTCACTTGGAGTTGATAGTGTTTCATGCTTCCCGAGGCGCTTAATGTTTCGATTAATGGGCTGGCCGAGGAGCGCAGCGACTGGGTCAGTCCGCGTTCAACCGGTTGCTATGTTTCGACAACTGCATAGGCACGCACTGGAAAGGTGCCAAAGTTTCGCACCTTCACCGGAACGGCATGAAATTTAAAATCTGAGTCAGGAAGGGTTTCTAAGCGGCACATGTGTTCAACGATTGGTATATCAGCCCCGAGTAAAATTGAGTGGACCGGGCGGTGTCCGCCTGTCGTGTCATCGGTATTTAAGGAATCAATTCCCACCAGAGCAACACCTGAGGATTGCAACCACTCTGCAGCTTCCGCGGTTAAAAAGGGGTGACCGTCAAAATATCGCACTGAACCCGAATGCTTGGCCCAACCCGTATGAATAAGTACCGCTTTTCCGCGAACATCGGCTACAGAGAACAGCTGGGGGCCAATAGCTCTTTGCTCTTGATCAGCTCGGAAAACCAAACCTTCTAAATCCGCAACGGATTCCAATGCCAGTTCCGATAAGTCTTTGCCATTGGCGTGACGATGGAACGGCGAGTCTATGTATGTGCCTGTATTGGCCACCATTTCGATCTTCCCTATATGGAAGGTGGTTCCCTCGGCATAATGCTCCTTGGAGGCTTCTCGGCTAAGAAAATCACAAATGATTGGCCCAGGTAGTCCTTTGTAGGTAATCATCCCATGCTCTACTGTATGGCTAAGATCGACCAGTCTTTTCATAGTCTCGTCCATTCAATAAACCGCCTGGCTTCTCTGGACGCCTCG
>JAOTWM010000154.1 GCA_029862885.1 Gammaproteobacteria bacterium | reverse complement strand
CCTCCTTCTTAAAGAAGCCCAATTCGTGCGCCACCAGCAGCGCCGCCGCATCCGTGATCGGGATGTAACAGATATTGACGACAGGATCGAATTTCTTTTCCGCGAATGCGCCCATCGACGGCAGCGCACCGCTGAACGCGGCGAGCGCGCCCGCCTTGAGCAGTGTGCGGCGACTGATGCCGGTTCCAAGAATGGAGCTGAAGCGTGGATCGTAATCTAGGACCAAATTCGGGTCCGGCATGCCTTCAATGATATCGGGGTTATCCGGCGGTAATTCAAAAATGTCTTCGTCAGCGTTAACTTTTCGCGCTTCAACCTCTGCTTTTCGCTTTTTAGTCATTTGTCCGTCTCCTATTGGTGAACAGGTTAGTAGTCCCAATATTTCTGGCGTAAATCTTTTACCGTATTGTCATTTCTAGTTATTTCATTTCACTTTAGGCTCGATTCCAGCCAATCGGTAAGCAGACGCTGCCCAGCGCTTGGGCGAACCGCTCTCCTTCAATTCTGCCTTTTCGGAATCATTCCCGTTAGTTGCACCCGGTGCTGGGCCTCCCGCCGCATTATGGAAGGCTTCCATCAGGCGCGCGCGCATCGCCTGGACCACTGGATCCTGGCGTTCGCGTGGGTCGGGGAGATCAACCTCGAGCTCGTCGTAGATTTTGCCGGGTGTTCCAGCCATGATCAGTGCGCGATCCCCCATCAGCACCGCTTCGTCGATGTCGTGGGTGACGATCACAATGTTAATGCCAAGGCGCTTCGCGATGGAGCGGACGTCGCGCTGCAAGGCCGCGCGGGCAAAGGCATCGAGCGCTGAGAAGGGTTCATCCAGCAAGAGCAATTCCGGCTCCATCACCAGGGAGCGGGCAAGTGCCACACGCTGCTGCTGGCCACCGGAAAGATCCTGCACGTTGTTCTCGGCGAATTCCTGGAGATTAACGAGATCAATCGCCTCGGCAACACGCTCGCGTTTTTTGGTATCGTTCCAACCAGCGAAGTGAAGGCCGATACCGACATTCTGCGAAACTCGCATCCAGGGAAATAAATGCGGCGCCTGAAACATCATCACCCAGCGCGGCGACGGTTTCTCGACCAGCTCGTTGTCTAGCTGAACGGTGCCGGACGTTGGACGCAGCAGTCCCGCCATAATGTGGAGCAGGGTTGATTTCCCGCATCCCGACCGGCCGATGATCGCAATGGCCTCGCCCTGCTTTGCTTCCAGGTTTACCTTCTCGAAGGTAATTGGACTTTTCGCGCTGTAACGATGGGTCAGATCCTGGATTTTTACGTGAACTCCACGAATTGGCATCAGTTAACTCCCCCGTCGGAAAAGTCGGTACAGGCTCCTATCTGACAATGTGGGAGCGAGGCATGTTCCAACAACCGAGTAACTGACCGATAACCTTCTCTCATGAGCAGGTTTTTCCAGATCATTACCATGCTCAAATACCTATGCAGCGCGCGTTGGATCATTGCTTCTCCACGCAGACTTCATGAATTTATTTTCCATTGAGCCAGGTCCTTTTTTTCAATCGCGCAATCCGAGTCTTTCGGTAGCGGTTGGCTAATCGTGCGATTATTGTTTGTTTACGGCCAATCAGCATGACGATCGATTTCAGGCGCTGGTAAGGCGGTCATGAACCTGCTTCATCCGGCTAGCGAGCTCTTTCTCATCCACCAGACCGCGCTTGATCATCGAATGTGCCAGCGCCAGAAGCTGTCGCTCCGGAAAAGGGACATTCGAGTAAAGCGATGCGGAAAGCTCGTCTTCCTCTGAACGCCGCTCAAGCAAAGGAAGCGCACAGGCTTCTGCCGAAAGCGCATCGCACGTTGCTTCAAGGTTGACCTTCCAGGGAGGGTCGGGGTTGGTCACGCCGTATTGCGCAGCCAGCTCCCCCCAAACCCTTCCGTGACTCCGGATAGTCTCAAGCAGGGCAATGGGGGTCAGATCGACCATGTGTTCGCCATTTTCGGCATTGGTGTCATTCTTGCTCGAAGCATTCATGGCTAACTCCTTAATGATCATGGTGTACCGGGTGAACCGCAGGATGCACCGGGCGCTTGGCATTCGCCGTGACGCCGGGCTTCGGCACCGCCACGCCGATCAAGCAATCCCGCGTTACGATCTCGGCCAACTGATCCTCGGTCCAGCCCTCTGTGCCGGCGGGCCGCATCGGCAACACGATGAAACGGGACTTCTGGTTCGAATCTTCCACTCTGACGTCCACGTCCGGGGGAAGCTGCAGGCCGAATTCCGCGAGCACCTGCCGAGGCCAGCGAACCAGCCGGCGACGATAGTTCGGAGTCCGATACCACTCCGGTGATTGACCGAGGATTGGCCGGGGGTAGCACGAGCACAGCGTGCATACGACAACGTGTTTCAGCTTGGGCGTGTCCTCGAGGACGCGCAGGTTGCAGTAGTCGCTCGGCGTGCCGAAGTTGGTTGGCATGCTGTTGACCCAGTCGATCCCGACTTGCAGGCTGGCCTTGACGCCATCGGTCACCGCAAGCTTCTTGTACGCGGGATCCAGCCATGCCTTGGCGACAAGGCGCGCCGCGGGCAGCGGGCCGAGGGTGTCCATGTACTCCGTCCAACGCCGATGGTCCTCAGCGGAGAAAAGCCCTTTTTCAATAGCCAGTTCACGCACAGCCATTTCGAGGACTTCGAAATCACTGACTTCATCTACCATTGGGGCAGGAGGTCTGTGCCCATGTTCGCCTTCTGTAGGTTTCTTTGCCATTTGCTTTTCCTCTTTAAGTTCTGTGTCAGTTAGCTAGGTTACGCTTTCTCCAGCCAACGCTCGGACAATTCCGTCTCTACCGTGTCGTTCGCGTACGCCTCGGGATAATCGGGCCAAAGATCCTTCTGCCGGAAAATCAGGCTGTAGAACCATTCGGGCTTGTCCGTATTATCCCAGGCCTCATCTTCTGCCGCGGGGCTTTCATAGACCAGCGCGGCCACCGTACAGGGCGCACCTCGTGTATAGACCTGACAGCGGGTATAAAATAAATCCGGCAGATCCTTGATCCGTACATGGTCGCCCACTTTGAATTTGGGTGGTCCGGCTTCGCCCTTGAAACACTGGGGATCGCCTTTCCCGGTGGCTTTTTTAACGTGGTGTGTTCTATCGTGGTGACTTTTACTCATAGCGCTTTCTCACCTCATCAATTTTGTTGTTCAGTTCAGTTAGTGTGATGTATTGCTTATCGACCAGGATGCGCGCGGCAGTCAACAGCCACCGCCCGTAATACGGGAGACCGAGATAGATTGTCTGACCGAGGTCGACATTCTGCCGGCGGCGGCGCTCCTCGGCGTTCCAGACGCCGCGCCACGCCAGACATTCGCAGGTCACGAAGGTATTGTGCTCCCACTGCTCTTCCTCCTTTTCTTCCCATGTTATGGGCACGTCCGGCTCGCCGCCGACATCATGCGACGATCGCAAATAAGCTCTGTAATGGGCGTGATCGATGGTATCGGGATATGGTGCGTGCTGCGGTGCATGGAGGGCGGGTTGCAGCTGACCGACAAGCTGAAAGTGTTTCATCAATTTGTTGCGCGATGACATGGCAAAGACTCCTTAAGTATTGATATGGAATTAATCAGCCAATAATCGACTGAGTCATTCTGACCATAAGTATTCTCTAATATATATATTTACCGATGTTTTCCTGGTTTTGCCTTGGTCCAAACAGGCGCTTAGCACTGGGCACGCCTAAAACTCCAGTGTCAAAGACGAATAAAAGCACTAGAGTGGATTTATCGAAAACTAGAGTGCATTACTAGAGATAATGGTGTCCAAGATTTTATTGTGATTCAATGCATAGGATTTTCCTATAGATCAATAATCAATGACTTTACGTTCTATCCAATATTTGATCGCAATCGCTGAATACCACAGCTTCACTCGGGCCGCGGAGGTGCTGTATGTCTCGCAGCCGAGTCTGTCGCAACAAATCAAACTGCTAGAGGAATCGTTAAATATTCAGCTGTTGGATCGATCCGGGCGGAACGTGCGGCTGACCGATGCTGGCGAGGTTTATCTGCGCCATGCCCGTCGCGCCTTGCGGGAACTGGATGCGGGAAAGCGAGCCATCCACGACCTGCAGGATCTCAGCCGCGGTTCGCTCCGCTTGGCGATGACCCCTATCACCGACTTCCTGACCCGCCCTCTGTTGGCAAGCTTTAACGCCCGCTATCCTGGCATCGCCGTGAGTATCCTGGAAATGCCCCAGAATCAAATCGAAGCTGCTCTAACCGGAGACAATGGAGAGAATATTGACGTCGGTATAGTGTTTTCCGACACGTTTTCATCTCAGGCGCGCTCAAACGAAATCGAGAAGCACTTATTATTTGTTGAAAAGCTCAACGTTACCGTCGGCAACGCTCACCCCTATGCCGGACAGCAAACGTCGCTAAACGTGCAGGCGTTGGAGCAAGAATCGCTGGCGCTGCTCAGTAACAATTTTGAGCTGCGGCGCCATATCGACCTGTATTTCCATGAACACGGTATCGCGCCACACATCGCGATCGAGACCAACTCGGTCAGCGTGATCTTGGACATCATTCGCCACGGACGACTTGCCACCATACTTCCCAATACGATTGCCTGCGAGCTGGACGGGATTTATCCGATTTCACTGCTACCAGAGTTGCCCCACCACTCGATAACCTTGGTCCGCCCGAAAGGCACCTATAAGAGTGCCGCTTGCATGGCCTTTTCAACTCTGGCAGCGGAGTGGTGTGTTAGCGGATGTCAAATGACGCTGAGCTGCCCGTTAAAGGATCATTCCTACGCCGCGCACCAAGAAGATCGAAGCGATGGCGAAAAGTCCGAGGTCACTCCGCTTCTCTAGGCGTAGAATCACTGACGATTCCTCATAGCAGGACGGCCGGGGACAGCAAAACAGAACAATGCGCCGTACCTGTATGCGCGAGATGAATTGGGAAGTCCTGTCTCATTCAGCAATGGCCAACGCTCAACGAAACCGCAGTGAAGGAGTGTCTCGCGCAATCACTCACCGCCATGTCTCAGATCCTGCAGATCGTTGATTGCTGCTACGCTGAGTCTAGTTCCCGCAAGGCATGACGGGCATGGTGCAAATACACTTGGCCGAGATAGGTCAACTACACATACCGTCCAGATCTACCCACCCGCTGCACACGAAGCAATTCCTTTAATAGCTTGGTTGTGACAAGATCGGTTGCAGGATAAACAGCAACTCCGCTGCCCGAGCGAAGTGGTGGTCTTCAGAAATAGCGTTTAAGTCTTGGATGGTGCGTAGAGTTATTGTTAGTCGGTCTATAGGAATTTCCTATAGTGCTAATCACTATAAAATCTTGGACAAATTATATTCGCTTGACACATAGTGTTACCCAACTCATTTCCGTTTGAATACGAATGGACAAATTCGATGAATAAATTATCAATGAAAGAAGCCATCCTTGAGGCCAAATATAAAA
This sequence comes from Gammaproteobacteria bacterium, assembly GCA_029862885.1. Classification (GTDB taxonomy): domain Bacteria; phylum Pseudomonadota; class Gammaproteobacteria; order Arenicellales; family JAOTWM01; genus JAOTWM01. The sequence continues at coordinate 4,791 of JAOTWM010000154.1, read as the reverse complement.
AAGGTCTAAAGTGGAACGACATCGCCAAGGCCACTGGCCAGTCAGCCGAATACACCTGCTCGGCATGTCTCGGCATGAACCACTTGGACAAGCAACAGGCAGATGCAGTGGCCAAGATGCTCAGCCTAGGCGATGAGGTTTCGACAGCCCTGCAGCGCTTTCCACACAAGACTTGGAGCCAGACGATCCCCACCGACCCGGTGATCTATCGCTGGTATGAGATCGTCGGTGTGTATGGCGAGACCATCAAGGAACTAATCCACGAGAAGTTTGGCGACGGCATCATGAGTGCTATCGATTTCACAATTGATATCGACAAGCAGGAAGACCCGAAAGGCGACCGTGTTGTCGTGACACTGAACGGAAAATTCTTGCGCTATAGTTCGTGGTAATTGCTGATTCGGTCTGAGCGTTTCGTCTAACCAGCGAACACTGGATTGGAGGTGACGCGCCACTTCGCGGCGGAAGAGCCGAACCTGGTCATGATGCAAGTGGTGCGATCGGTGTACCAGAATCCGCTCTCTAACTGATTTCGCTATCAGTGGTTCCGGCGCTAGGGCTTACCGGACGTCTGGGCTCACGGGAATCACCTATAGTTTATCGCACGGCATCATCGTTAAGAATTACGCAGTTGATCGAGAATCAGAGGATTATCGATGCCGACCAGAATGGAAAATTTTGGATTCCTTTTGAGCCGTACCTTTGCGAGTACCAAGGCGAAGAAGAAGACCTGGCCCTATGTGCCCGGCACCTATTTCGTTACGGATCCCGCAGCCCCAATTGCCGTGACAACGCTCGGTAGCGTCGCATTAGCTGAAGCAGTCAGCCAGAATCCGCCGCCGGGGCTTTGTATCGTCGGCAAGGTTGAGACCGAGAACATCGGGATCGAGAAGATCATCAAGAATATACTGTCGAATCCCTCAATCCGTTATCTCGTCTGTGCCGGGAATGAGCCCCCCAAGCACCTGACTGGCGCGACTATGATGGCCCTGTTCAAGAACGGCATTGATGGGAACAACAAGATACCGGGGGCACCCGGCATGCGCCCAATCTTGCCGAACACTTCCGCCGCCGAGGTGATGGCTTTTCGAGAACAAGTGGAGCCGATCGACATGATTGGCTGCACGGACATTCCCACCATTCACGCCCGAGTGGCGAGGCTGGCGCAGACGGCCGACGCGAAACCCGCGTACAAGTTCAAATCTCTGGGCAACCTGGCCAAGCAGGAGGAGGTCGAACGCGTGATCGCCGCCGGTACCGACCCGCAGCGCATCAAACTCGATAAGGCGGGTTATTTCGTGATTAACATTGTGGGTGATACGCTGCTGGTCGAACACTATAGTTACCAGGACAAGCTGATCCGCGTCATTGAGGGCCGCGACGCCCGGAGTATCTACCTCACATTGATCCGCAATGGCTGGGTATCGAAGCTCGACCACGCGGCCTACCTCGGTAAAGAGCTAGCACGGGCCGAATGGAGCATCGAACATGGCCTCGGTTTTGTTCAGGATCGCGCTTAGCAATCTTGGTGATCGCTGGCTTCACTGAGATGGACCCCAATTCTTAAAAAAACGGTTTTATGTTCCTTAAGCAATAAAACTTTTTTCTGGGAACTTACTCGCCCGATCGCCTGCTCATCTTTCCTCTCCTCTCGGTCGGACATATCATGTCAATCTTGAGCAGAGAATCAGCTCAAGGACCCGTTCAGACTCCCGGAACCGCCTCTAGTGTTTAACTCGTAACTGTTGAGATAATTTTTTCAAATGCAAGCCATTGAACAAGCACTGATTTCTTTTTTTGAGAAAGTGGCACAAAAAGATAAGGATCAGTTAAAAAAGCTAAAACAGGAACAGTGTTTCAGTGTAGAGCAGGGGCGCTGGTGTTTTACCCTGCCGGATCTGTATTCTTTCCTAAGACATCAGGATGACGTTTTTAACTGCATTGACTACAAACAATTCCGGCAATTGATTTTTAACAGTCCCATCAATCAGACCGTTAAATTATTAGGAGCTGAAATCACCATTACTGACAACCGGGCCAAGGTGGACCAGTCGACCTATGCCCTGGTTTGGCAGTCCAAGGGAATGGATCGCGTTGTGTGATGAAAAACCACTATGACACCAGGCACGCATCCGGTCGACCAGAGCATTGTCGATAAAACGTTCTTCTTTAAGAAACGCAATAATCCATTCGCGTGGCACTTGCTCGAGGAGCGCAGTCGGGAACGTAGGCAAGAAGTTAAAGATCCCGTTTTCCTTAAACACGTCATGGGCTACGAGCGCGAGAATACGCGGCTGCCTGGTCGCCAGGTAGCCGAAGGTCTGAACAAACAGGATAAGGGCATCTTTTTGTGACGCTACTGGATCACCGGTATTCCCAGAGGAAACAACCGCATTCATCTGGTTGATTATTGAACCGAGACTCTCTATGTGTCATTGATGAATCAGACTGACAATACTTCATATATACCATTCCAAAAATCCAGTCTGGCAGCAAGGGCCTGTTCTACGACATCCATCACTTCAGCCTGCTTTTCGGCTGAACCTTCACATAGCTCCTGCACCATAAGAACGGCAAGAGGGCCATGTTCTTGTTCGTCTATCTGAATATGACGCTCAAAGTAACTGTAAAGGTTGGGCGCATTACTCCGGCTAATCTGTATTCCTTCCAGCAATGACCGAAACAGCTGAGGAATCAATATTTCCCTTCCATACGCTAAAGTTGCAGCCAAAAGATGAAGTTGATTGCGCCCAATGATATCGAATGTGAAAGCCATGAATCGCTTGGCCGGCGTGGGAATGTCAACTGTCTGTAAGGCGGTCTCTAGACCCTTATCGCCTACAATGTTGACGAATCGCGAGATGGGATGAATATCCGCTCCCGTCTCAAGCATAGCCTGACGGTAAACCTCAAAGTGGCTGGTATGAGTAGAGCCATCCGCATTAGTTAATACGTGGTCAGACTCTTCGTCCAGCACCAGCCGATTAATGAAATTGGCATATCGAGAATTCTTCGGTGGCACCCATGGAAGATTGGTTGGTGCAATATGCATCTGCAGTGATTTAATGAGAGACATGAAATCCCATACCGCGTAGACATGGTGCTCCATGAATACCCTAAGATTCTTTTCATTGTGAATAGCGTCATAAAGCGGATGTCTAGTTAGGTTTTCGCGCAGCGAATTGTGCCGAGATGAGACGAAGCCTGTTTTTGATAGAACTTTACTCATGGGAACCGACTACTGCTCGATTTTGAAGTCGCTTCAATGCACGAGTGAATACCATTGGATCGTCCTGTGATCTCGCCAGCACCAACGCTCCTTGAATGCTGGCGACAATATCTTCAGCTGTCTCTCTTGCCTCTCTTGTACCTAAGCCGTTACGCTTAAGGGCGGCTGTGAGTGTCTTGGTCCATGAAGAAAAATATGCATTTACCTTGGTCCCGAACTGATCACGAGTATTGTAAAGCGCGAAGGCACCGACCAAGCAGATGCGTTTGCCGGAGTAGAAATAACGGTCTACTGCCTCAAACATTTTCTTAATACCAAGCTCAGGATCTTTGCTTTTGCGCAAAGGCGCAAACACATTCGTCTCGAACCAGGTCGCCACGTCATCCAGCACGGCCTCGGCCATCTCTTTTTTTCCATTGGGGAAAAAATGATAAAGACTTCCCTTCCCCAGTCCAGTCCGATGAGTGATTTCTGAAAGAGAGGTACCTGAGAACCCGTGCTCCCTGAAAATCTCTCCAAGCATTGGAATCACATCGTGTCGTTCTGCGATTTCCCGTGGCATGAACTAGAGTCCTAACTCCGTCAATCCAGGATAATCATGCGGGCGTGGGCCTTGTCCCCACAGGAACTTCCGCTCAGATTCCAGGATAGGAACGTCGTTGATACTGGCTTCACGCCGACTCATGAGCCCCCGCTCGTCAAATTCCCAGTTTTCGTTGCCGTGTGCACGGAACCAATTGCCTGAGTCGTCATGCCACTCGTATTGAAAACGCACTGCGATCCGGTTGTCATGAAACGCCCAGAGTTCCTTGATCAGGCGGTAATCAAGTTCACGTGCCCACTTGCGCTTGAGAAACGCGACGATCTCTTCACGTCCCTGAAAAAACTCCGCCCGGTTTCGCCATCGGCTGTCTTCAGTGTAAGCGAGTGAAACTTTTTCCGGATCGCGCGAGTTCCACGCATTCTCGGCCATCCGAGCTTTCTGAATTGCGGTCTCCTGGGTAAACGGCGGCAATGGCGGTCGCTCAGACATTGTTGGATCCTCTCTTGGTTAGTTACTGATCGGTACACTCAATACCGAACAGTACATAATGCAAGAATTCAGGGCCTGGGGGAAGCACCACGACATGCGTCGTATTTACGATATTTTGTATTGCGAAAAACAGTCCATTACAGTAACCGTACTGGCTACATGAGACCAACACGTTGAAAACCGCTCTTCCCGAGAATCCCTATCGTCGACTGCCGCGAACAGTTATTGTGATCGGCTTTGTCAGCCTTTTGAATGATTTCGCGAGCGAGATGGTGGTACCGCTCATCCCGCTGCTGCTCGCCACGGTACTGGCGGCCGGCCCGGTGGCGTTGGGACTGATCGAGGGCGTGGCCGACACCGTTTCCAACCTGCTCAAGCTTTGGGCCGGCCGGCACTCGGACCTCTACGGACGGCGTCGCAAACCCTATGTCGTCTTCGGCTATTTGTTATCGAACCTGGTCCGGCCCCTGATCGGCTTGTCCGGGAGCTGGCTCACGGTGCTTTCGATCCGCGTCACCGACCGTATCGG
>JAOTWM010000153.1 GCA_029862885.1 Gammaproteobacteria bacterium | reverse complement strand
GCCCGCCATGCAAAATCCCGACCCGACCCGCATCACAAACCATGCCAGCGGATCGATAATCATGGCGTGGGTCAGCGCGGATACCGACATGATCGATGCAAACGCTGCGAAGGCCCGGATATGGCCGACGTTGGCCACTACCCGCACCGAGTATCGTGCACCCAACAACAGGCCGAGAAAGTAACCCGCCATGATGACACCAACGATTTCAGTGGAGAAATCTTCGATCGTTGTGCGCACCCCCAGCAAGGTCGAGAATAAGCCGTTTGCCAACAGTAACAAACCGTAGCTGAGTAACAGCGATGCCACTGTCTTGAGCGTCGCGAACATGCGAGCAGCAGCCTAGACGGGGTCGTTCAGGAAAGTTTTGGAGCGCTCCGGGCATTTCCGAAAAACGAGCGAAGCATACGGTACCGAAGTCAAAATGACTAAATTAGCCAGTAACCGATTTGAATACCGACACATTACTCCGTTTACGGTTCGTCTTCGTTAGAACTCGGGCGAGTGGGGCGCCGATAATGGCATTTTCGAGGTGAATCTGAAAGCGTTGCGGCGACCGCGAGTTCGGGACGGTGGGCTTGCGGCTACCCCGCCGCTATGGGTTAATAGGACATCGTGTTTGTATTCGTATCGATAATGGCGAGCACAGCGGTCGGGTGCCGCGGCTGATGCGGGACGTGCCGTTTCAACCGGTTGTTGCTGACTGGTTTGCGGCGCAGTTTGCGGCACCGACGCCGTGTCAGCGCGCGGCATGGCCCGCTATTCAAGCGCATCACGACACGTTGATTGCGGCGCCGACCGGATCCGGCAAAACGCTCGCCGCGTTCCTTGCATCGATCGACGAGCTTGTCGCGACCGCGACCACCCAGGGATATCTCGACGATCTAACCCAGGTCGTGTATGTATCGCCGTTAAAGGCGTTATCCAACGACATCGAACGCAACCTGCGGGCACCGCTGGCCGGTATCGCCACGGGTTTGCAGCGGGCCGGTAATACCGGTATCGACATTCGTGCGGCAGTCCGCAGTGGCGACACATCGCCAGCCGAGCGCAATCGAATGCGCCGGCAACCGCCACATATCCTCGTGACGACACCGGAATCGTTGTACATTTTGCTGACTTCTGAATCCGGGCGGTGCATGTTATCGACGGTACGCACCGTCATTGTCGATGAGATCCACGCCGTGGCCGGCAACAAGCGCGGCGCCCATCTCGCGTTGTCGCTGCAACGACTCGAGGCGTTGACCGAATTCCGTCCGGTGCGGATTGGCTTGTCCGCGACCCAGCGCCCGATTGCGCGTATTGCCGAATTTCTCACCGGCACGGCGGACCGTGACTGTCAAATAATCGACATGGGCCATGCACGGCAGCGCGACCTCGCAATTGAAATTCCCCGATCGCCGTTGGCGGCGGTTATGGCGGCTGAAGTCTGGAGTGAAATTTACGACCGATTGGCGGCGCTCGTCGCCGCGCATCGTGCGACGTTGATATTCGTCAACACTCGACGTCTTGCGGAACGCGCCGCGCGCCATCTCGCCGAGCGGCTTGGCGAAGACGCGGTAACGTCGCACCATGGCAGTCTCGCGCGGGAACACCGATTCGATGCAGAACAACGCTTAAAGGACGGCGAGCTGCGTGCCGTCGTCGCGACGGCGTCGTTGGAACTCGGTATCGATATCGGAGACATCGATTTGGTCTGCCAAATCGGTTCGCCGCGATCGGTGTCGGTATTGTTACAGCGTGTCGGTCGATCCGGGCACGCACTCGGAGCGTTACCCAAAGGTCGGTTGTTTCCCACCACACGCGACGAGTTGGTGGAAAGCGTGGCGTTGCTCGATGCAGTCGACCGCGGCGAACTGGATGAGTTAACGATACCCCGTGGTTCGCTCGATGTACTGGCGCAGCAGATCGTCGCTGAGGTCAGTTGCCGCGAATGGAGTGTCGATGAGTTGTACCGGCAAATGAGCGCCGCGCAGCCGTACGGGGATTGTAGCCGGCGTGAGTTTGATGCAGTGTTGTCGATGTTGGCGGACGGATTTTCGACACGCCGCGGCCGGCGCAGCGCGTATTTGCATCACGACGCGGTGAACCATCGCGTGCGGCCACGGCGCGGTGCACGTTTGACCGCCATCACCAACGGCGGCGCGATTCCGGAACAATTCGACTACGACGTATTGCTTGAACCCGAAGGCTTGCGCATCGGTTCGCTCAATGAAGATTTTGCGTTCGAAAGTTTGGCGGGCGATATTTTTCAATTGGGCAACGCGTCGTACCGTATATTGCGCGTGGAACGCAGTGTGGTGCGGGTCGAAGACGCCAAGGGCTTGCCGCCGACCATTCCGTTCTGGTTCGGCGAAGCGCCGGGGCGTAGCGATTTGTTGTCGCTGGCGGTATCGCGATTGCGGGCGGATATGACAAACATCCTGCAAAACGGCGTCGAGGTCGCCGTCGACGCTGTCACCGAGCGCTACGGTTTGGACACCGCCGGTTCGCGTCAGTTAGTGGAATACTTAGGTGCGGCACGGGCTGCGCTCGGGGTATTGCCGACCCAGCAGACACTCGTTGCCGAGCGTTTTTTCGATGAAAATGGCGACACCCATTTGGTCGTACACAGCCCTTATGGATCCCGCGTGAATCGCGCGTGGGGTCTTGCGCTGCGCAAGCGTTTTTGCCGCAAGTTTAATTTCGAGTTGCAGGCCGCGGCATTAGAAGATTCGATCGTGTTGTCGCTCGGTCCGAGTCACAGTTTTCCACTCGACGAGATTAGTAAATATCTGCGTAGTACATCGGTGCGTGAGGTGTTGACCCAGGCGCTATTGGCGGCGCCGATGTTTCCGACGCATTGGCGCTGGGTGGCGAATATCGCGCTCGCGGTGAAACGCAATTGGTGGGGAAAACGTGTGCCCGCACCGCTACAACGGGGCGATGCCGAAGATCTCGTGGCCGTGGTGTTTCCCGATCAACTGGCGTGCCAGGAGAATATTGCCGGCGAACGGCAAATCCCCGATCATCCGCTGGTGCGGCAAACGATTGACGATTGCCTCACCGGAATAATGGATATCGACGGCCTGGAGCGCCTGCTGTCGGGGCTGGAGCACGGCGACATTGAATTGATCAGCTGCGAGTTGACCGAGCCGTCGCCATTGGCGCATGAAATCCTCAACGCTCGCCCATTCGCATTCCTTGACGACGCACCGGCGGAAGAACGCCGTACCATGGCGGTGCAGGCGCGCCGTTATGTCGATATCGAGGACGCGGCGCAATTTGCGAAACTCGATGTGGACGCGATCGCGCGGGTGCGCTCCGAAGCATGGCCAGATCCGCAGACTGCGGATGAATTGCACGATGCGTTGGTACTGGCGGGTTATCTTTGCGCTGACGAAGGTCGTTGCGGGCGGCGCGGATTGATGTGCGCGGAGCCGATGCACGAATCGCAATTCGGATGGCAAGCGTTGTTCGATGACTTGTGTGCCGAGCAGCGAGCCACCTGTATGCACACGGCCGACGGGCAGCGATTGTGGGTGGCGGCGGAACGCCTGTGTCAGATGCAGGCAATCTTTACTGGCGCGTCGTTGCAACCGCCGATTGCGGCGGCGGGTGCGCTCATCGAACAGTCGTGGGATGAATCGGCGGCGCTGCGTGAATTGGTTCGCAGTCGTTTAGAGGTGGTCGGCCCGACGCGCGTCGCCGTGTTAGCCGCATCGTTGGGCGTGGCGGAATCCAAGGTCGATGCGGCAGTGCTTGCGCTGCAGCACGAAGGTTTTGCAATGCAAGGCGCGTTTACCGGCGCAGCACCCGGAGAATGGTGCGAACGGCGCCTGCTGGCGCGGATACACCGCTATACCGTGCAGCGCTTGCGTCAAGAGATCGAGCCGGTGTCCGCCGCGGATTTTATGCGCTTTTTGATCGGTTGGCACGGCCTGACAGCCGACACGCAAGGCTCAGGTGCGGACGCGGTGTATCGGGTTATCGAACAACTCGCCGGATTTGAGATTCCGGTCGCCGCCTGGGAATCGGTGATTTTACCGTGCCGAATCGCCGACTATTCGCCGGTGTTATTGGACGAGCTCAGCCTACAGGGGCGGGTGCAATGGTTGCGTGTGCCCGCGCACCGCGGTCCGGTGCGTAGCCATCGCCCCGCGGCGCCGGTACGTAGCACACCCATTGTGATTGGCCCGCGCGGCTACGGCGCATTAATTCGGCGCTTGTCGGGTGTGGCTGACAGTAGCGCTGTCGCGATGTCGTCGGCCGGGCGCCGTGTCGTCGATACGTTGAGCACCGAAGGCGCGCTGTTCTTCGATGAATTGGTGGAATATTCAGGAATGCCGAGCTTCCAAGTGGAGCAAACCTTGGCGGAACTGGTGACGGTTGGAGCGGTCAGTTCGGACCACTTCAACGGCCTGCGCGCATTGTGCCGATCCGGCAAACGGCGGCGCCGATCACCGCGGGCCTCGGCACTGGGCATCGAACACGCCGGCCGTTGGAGCAGTTGGCGGCAACGCGATCTGAACAACTCGACGGGCCAATCGGATGCGGACATCGAACAGATTGCACGTCTGTTGTTGCGGCGCTATGGCGTACTGTTTCGTATGCTCATGGAACGCGAAGCCGATTGGATGCCGCCCTGGCGGGATCTGCTCAGGGTGTATCGGCGACTCGAGGCGCGCGGCGAGATTCGCGGCGGTCGATTCGTGGCCGGGTTTTCCGGTGAGCAGTTCGCGCTGCCCGAAGCGATTGGTGCGTTACGGGCCGTGCGCCGTCACTCGGACGATTCAGAAATCGTATCTGTGGCCGCGGCAGATCCGTTGAATCTGATTGGAATCATAATGCCCGGCGAGCGGGTCGCGGCCAACAGTCAACAACACCTGCAATTTCGCGCAGGCGTATTCGTAGTTGCCCCGCCCGCAACGCGTGGGTCAATAATTGATTGGCGTGAACAACGTGTCGGGTTGCGACGCAAAATACGCACCTAAATCCCACGTGTCCTGCTGGAAAAGGATGTAGAGCGGGGGCGTACTCAAGCAAGTGCGGGACAATTCGGCAAGACCCCGGCGTGACCCGGGCGCAAAGCATTGGCAATGGTTACTCAATAACCGTGAACTTCAGGGAAAAGGGCCTTTGTTCTTCTTATACTCTCAAAGACTCGAAGATCACATGAGTCGTGCCGTCGCGATAGGGGGTTTGCGGTGTTGAAAACTGTGCTAGGTCCGCTAATGACTAATCAAATCATCCGCTGTTTATTGATTCTCATCAACTCTAGGGCATCCATTCAGGATGCAGAATTAGCCCGTAACAGTCTTCGAGAGCGGATGGGCGAAATCGGAATAATGGAACAAAAGTAAATGCAACCGAATGCCATCGTACGCATTTCATTGCTGATGCCATGCTGTGCAAGCGCGCTGACGATGGCCCCTAAGATTGAGGCAAGTATCTACCAAATTGAACACTACGCTGTATGGCATCAAACGACAAGTTACACGCAACAAACCTGACCTTTCCGCTCCGCAGGGTATGTGTCAGTTCCTAACCTCTAATTATTGGAGGAGAAAATATCATGGACATAATAAACCGAATCATCACTATCAGTCTTCTCAGTTCTGTATTAGGCGCTTGCGGTTCGGGCGGAACTTCCAGCAGTGGTGGCGGTGGCGAAGATGCAAGTAGCTGCGTCTCTCGCACATTTAATACTGTGTATGTCAATGAATGCAATTTTGACATAAATGTCATCGTATTAGAACCCGGCGCAACTTCTTTTCACATTAGCGCTAATAACGCGTCGACTCAACCAGCCAGTAGTAGTCCATTCGGTGCTTGTCGTGCTCCTTCGGTTCCTGTCCTTAATAGCAACAACAGCAGTTTCACCTGTAACTGACGAGAAATAAATCTGACCCCTTTACCGGCGTAAGAGTCCGAAGCGTCGGGCAACAAACCAAGCTACGCGGTTTTTTCAGACGGTACATTAGCAACAATTGTTCTCTGACCCGGGTTTTAATACATACCATCTTGACAACTCGTCGAATCTGCAATGAATGTCGAAAAAGTGATCGACCATATCGTCAATTGGCTCTCTAGTTACAACAAGCAGGCTGGAACCAATGGCTTTGTTGTAGGCGTATCCGGGGGAATTGATTTTGCAGTAACCACTACTCTGGCGGCGAGAACCGGACTATCTTGCGTTTGCCTGGAGATGCCCATTCATCAGTCTGTTAACAGCTCTCTTCGGGCGCGGGTAACCCCCGCACAGCGGGGCAAGGGCCGCCAACTCAAAGGCCCTAATGAATCGCCTGATCAAACACCCACCGAACACCGGGCAGCCATGACATGGGCACAAGGGCTCAAGCGGGTGTTCAATATCGACGTTGAAACGTGCCGTGACTGCGGGGGTGCGGTCAAAGTGACCGCTCTTGCGCATTCGGCAACCGCTCCCTGCGTTGCTCTACCTCCTGCATCCATGCAGTCGCCTGCGCCCGCGGCATTAGTGCATCCATGCACGTCATTGCTTGCATCGAAGATTCGGCGGTCATAGAGAAGATACTCGCCCACCTGAATGAAAAAGTCCTTCCTGTGCAGGCATCACTGTTGCCCAAAAGCCGGGCACCGCCGCAAGCGGCCCAGGTCGACTGCCCCGAAGGAATCCAGATTTTCGTCAGGTTGCTGCTACCCACGGGACGCGGCAGGGTAGCGGTTGGCACCCGGGCCGAAAATGAATGTTTAAGCTGGGAAATAGGCAAGCGAGCGCGACAGAATCGGGCAAACATTCGTAGTGACCAGGACGAAAAGCATTGCAAACGGCTTCTCAATAGAGGTCGACTTCACACAAAAGGGCTTTTGTTCTTCTTATACTCGAAGAGAGCCATGCGCCTGAGCCCCTATTATCCGCCTGGTTTCTTGAGGAACTGGATTTTACCTACCTTAATGCCAAACAGCACGAGGAGGTGCTCGCCGACTTCGCGATTAATAAACAACCTAGTATCTAATGAATTAATTTCGAAGAGTAATCTTTTTGTATTTACCGTGCGCTAATAAACGGTGGTAGGTGAATGACTCCAGAGTCATTCAATTGGTGGCAAAGGATCTTAGCTAAATATGCCGATATTCTATCGGCCAATGGAAAGACCCCTACTGATTGGAGGTTAAGTTTTATCTTTGAAAAAGTGAAGGAACGAGATCATTATCTAAATTGATAGAATGGGCTCCAGAAAGTATCGTTGTTACGCATGGAGAATGTATTTTTGGTAATGGGTTTGAGTTTCTTAAAGAGGGGTCATTTTCATGGGATTGATACAAGAGCATAAGTATCAATGCACTCCACTGGGCACAAACTACGTTGCGCTTCTTTTGCGCCAACGAGTTTAAGCGTCAGGTCCACTCAGGACAATTAACTGTCAGAGTTGCCCTAACGTCGGTTTCTAAATTGTCACAAAGAAACTCCAACGGGGATCGTGCGCTGATTATTAAACGCTGTTGCCCAGCACTGTCTGTGATTTTCGTCATCGTCATCACACTATTTCCAGGGATCTGTGCCGCCCAGTCTACAGATACGACTCGACCTAAAATTGGATTGGTGTTGAGCGGCGGGGGCGCGCGGGGTGCGGCTCACGTGGGCGTGATCAAGGTGCTTGACGAGTTGCGCATCCCAATCGATTACATTGCCGGCACCAGTATGGGTGCCATCGTCGGGGGTCTGTATGCGTCGGGCATGAGCGCCTCGGACTTGGAACAGAACTTAAATAACGCAGATTGGTCGAAACTGCTTTCCGATCGACCTGCACGGGCTCAACGTTCCTTTCGTCGCAAGGGCGATGATGCTGGGTTTCTGGTCAACCTCAATGTGGGTGTGAATAAAGACGGGTTGGTACTTCCCCAGGGTTTTGTGCAAGGCCAGACCTTGACCTTGGCATTGAAACGAATGTTGTTGCCGGTAGCCACCATTAACAGCTTTGACCGGCTGCCTATTCCTTTTCGTGCAATCGCCACAAACATCACCAGCGGTGAAGCCGTAGTTTTGGACTCCGGCGATCTTCCCACTGCGATTCGCGCTAGCATGTCGGCCCCCGGCGTGTTCAAACCCGTGCGGGTAGATGGTCAGGTATTGGTGGACGGTGGTGTTGCCAATAACCTTCCGGTTGGGATCGTCAAAGCCATGGGCGCCGATGTACTGATTGTCGTGGATGTGGGTACTCCTTTGGTTACGGAGGAAGCCGAATTGAACTCACCCTTCAAAATCACGAGTCAGATGTTGCGCATCTTGATCAATGCACGCACCGATGAACAAAAACGACTTATAACACCTCAGGATGTCTTGATCACTCCAGCACTCGGCGGCTTGAGCACAAGTGCATTCGACCAGACGCCGGAGGCAATGCGTCTCGGTGAAGCAACGGCGCGGCAATCGGTAAATGAGCTAAGGAAATTCTCGCTATCAGAAGCGACCTATGTTGCCCACCGTCAGTCGTTGGAGCGGGCTCGTTCGGATATCCACGTAATCAATCGGGTGGTCATCGAAAATGAATCCAAGCTTTCAACTGAAGTCATTGGATCGCGATTGGCTGATCAGGAGGGCAAACCCCTCGACCTCGATCAACTAGAGTCGGATATAACCGACATTTACGGTTTCGATACATTTGAGACGGTCACCTATGATGTCCTCGACGATGCTGATGGCACTAACCTGTCAGTGCGTGCTACGGAGAAAAGCTGGGGGCCAAACTACATGCGTTTCGGAATCAATCTGGAGGACGATTTCGATGGCAATAGCAGTTACAACGTTGCTGCACGATTCACGCGAACGGAGATCAACGAATTGGGCGGGGAAGTTCGCGCTGAGATCCAGATAGGTGAGTCGCCCAGGATCTTTGCAGAACTTTATCAGCCGTTGGATTTCGCATCGCGCTGGTTTGTGAATCCCCAGATCGAGTTTCTGCGCGCGGGTTCCGGGATGTTCGATAATAACGGATTACAGATTGCGCAGTTTGGCTCGGATCAAATTAGAATGTCGCTGGACGGCGGGCGACAATTCGGCAATTTGGGCGAGTTTCGTCTTGGTGTCACGCACATCCAAAGTGACTCTGAGCTGCGGATAGGCTCGCCAGAGCTTAAGGGTGAGTCAAATGAAATTACCGCGGTAACGGCAGGTTTCGCATATGACACAATTGATCGGAATGCGGTGCCCAGGTCAGGTGCAAACATATCTTCGGGATGGTCGGGATCGCGTGAGAGTCTTGGATCGGATGGCACGTTCGATCTTGCGCAGTTGTCTATTCTGAAGCCGCAAACCTGGGGCAATAACACCCTATTGCATTGGTGGACTCTTGGCAGCACCGTAAGGGACGAAACGGATGGATTAAGCCCTTTTTCCCTTGGCGGGCTATTCAACCTGTCAGGTTATGCGGCGGGTGAGCTCGTGGGCAAGCACTTCGGTATCGGACGTGTGCTTTATTACTATCGACTTGGAGACCGGGCCCTGTCAGCACTCCAAACACCGATTTACCTCGGGGCATCTTTCGAGGCAGGTAACGTCTGGCCGAACACCAACGCAATTAGTTTGGATAATACGTTGATCGCGGGCAGCGTATTCATAGTGTTTGATTCATTATTGGGTCCGCTATACCTCGCATATGGTGCTGGGGAAGGTGATCGACGATCAGCCTATCTGTTCCTTGGTCAAACATTCTAAGGGATGAAGTTACTCGGGAAATCGCGTCCCTCGACCATCGTTAAAGACCCGCGTTCTGCATACTCCGAGCGATGCTGGTCGAACATTTGACCTATTGCTTCGAATACAATAGCTTTCGCCCGAGTTAAATAAAGCGATGCAAGTACAATCTCAAAAACACATAGTCAAAACCTAACGCACAGCGCGTATGGTGCAAATATTCGAACGAGCCGTATGATATTGTTATTAGACAATATTACTAAGAATCTGTTCGTGCAATGACCCATGTCATTCAACCCTTTCATCTCCTTGTAGTCGCTGTGGCCGGCTGGCTTAACCGCCAGCAACAGGCGAGTATCGACTATCTTTTAGAAGAGAACCGTGTTCTCAACGACCAACTCAAAGGAAAGCGACTCCGGTTCACCGACGAACAGCGGATACGACTGGCCGTGAAAGCCAAGGCCCTGGGTCGTGGGTTGCTTGATGAAATTGAGACGCCGGCTACGGCGCATTGATTCGGCGCTTGTCGGGTGTGGCTGACAGTAGCGCTGTCGCGATGTCGTCGGCCGGGCGCCGTGTCGTCGATACGTTGAGCACCGAAGGCGCGCTGTTCTTCGATGAATTGGTGGAATATTCAGGAA
>JAOTWM010000152.1 GCA_029862885.1 Gammaproteobacteria bacterium | reverse complement strand
AAGATCAGAAACAACGCGACCCAGATTGAAATTCTAAGCGTAAGTGCCTTGACGGTACGGTCACTCTTACCGCGGTCTTTGATCATGTACCAAAAAGCCGATGCCAGGCTCGTTACCATCAGTATCATCAGCACAACTATGATCAGTTTGGGCATCGCTACGACCGCGGTGGTTGTTTACGGTCATGGTAACAGATTCGGCAACAACGTAATGAATTTCGAATGCTGCTGACCGGGCACTAATGAATATTCGCAGGAGCTTGGTGCCAACGGTTATGATGGCAGTATGCCTGCCAGTATTGCTTATGTTGGGATTCTGGCAATTGAATAGAGCGGACTACAAGCAAAGACAACTTGATAGCTACTTAGCACGCGGACAACTTGGGATTTTGCCGATTCCGGCTGCGATTGTCGACGCCGAAGAAGTCGTGCATTATCGGGTCAGCGCGACGGGTGTCTACGAAGTCGACCGGCAATTTTTGGTTGATAATATTACCTTGCGCGGGCGACCCGGTTATCATGTTATTACGCCGCTACGGATCGCGGAGAGTAACACGCGGGTGCTCGTAAATCGTGGCTGGGTGCCGTGGGGTGATGACCGAAATGTGTTACCGCAAGTACCGCCACCATCGCGACCACTGCGTGTGCAGGGTCGGGCAATTCGACCGGCCGACGAGTTTTTTACATTGCGAGACGAGAGCGATAATACCGAGTGGGAGTCGCGTTGGCAGAATCTGGATATGGATCGATTTGCAAGATTAGTGGGCTACCCTGTGCAACCGATTATAATTCTTCTCGATCCGATTGATGAAGACAGTAAGTTACGACAGGAATGGGATGTGCCGCGAAACAATTGGATCGAGCGGCATCGGGCATATGCGTTTCAGTGGTTCGCCTTGGCGGCGACACTGGTGGTCTTAGCTATTTTTTCTTTACGCAGAAGCAGATCCAAATGAATGCTTCGATCGATCCCGCAACCACAAAAACGCCCAATACCAGGCGCTTGAATCGCTGGATCATATTGGCGTTGGTGCTGGTGTTTGTGGCTCCGTGGGTGGCCGCATTCCTATGGCAGCCGTCGGGTTATATTAACAATGGCGATCTGATCGAGCCCGCACGGCCGTTAGCCGATATCGATATTGCCACTATCGATGGTCAACCGTTGTCGTTACAGGATCTCGATGCAAAGTGGTCATTGGTATATTTCTCCACAGACTGTCCGCGACGCTGCGAAGAAATTCTTTATACGATGCGACAAGTGCGTTTGGCACAAAGCAAGAACGCAAAACGCGTCCGCAGCGTGCTTATTGTGTCCGAACCGGACAATGCACGCACACGTTTGCAGTCGCTCGCCGACGTGATGGTGCTAACCGCATCACCGGCTGCGTTGCGCGAGATAACCCAGATATTCACGTTACCGGCCGGTGATCCGTTTTCCACTGAACGTGTATATTTGGTTGATCCGCTCGGTAACCTTATGATGAGTTATTCATCCGATATCGACCCGAGTAAGATGCGCAAAGATTTGGTCCGACTCCTAAAGGTGTCACAAGTTGGTTAGACCCTATCTCACTATTCCTGGGCCCGACTATTTTGGGATAGATTCAAACCGGAGTTGTTCATGATGCCAGTTCAGTCCGCCGCCTCGTCGTCTGCGACCCCGGAGGTCAGAGTACGGTATTTGCTGCGCCAGTATTACCGGCTTACGAAGCCGCGGGTCGTGGCGTTGATCATGTTTACCGCGATCGTTGGAATGTTTTTGTCAACCGACGGTATGGTGGCGCTCGATATTCTGCTCATCGCAACGCTTGGCATCGGGATGGCAGCGGCCGCAGGCGCCGCCATCAACCACCTAATGGATGTCGACGCCGATACGGTAATGAAACGTACGAAGCACCGGCCACTGCCGGCGGGAAATTTGGATCGTCGACAGGCATTAGTTTTCGCGACGGCACTGGCGGCGGTTTCGATGCTGATTCTAACCTTATGGGTGAACCCGCTTTGCGCACTCCTGACGTTCGCGTCGCTAATAGGGTATGCGGTCGTTTACACCGTGTATCTAAAGCATGCCACGCCGCAAAATATTGTCATAGGTGGTGCGGCGGGCGCGATGCCTCCGGTGCTCGGATGGTGCGCGGTTACCGGGCAGGTGACAGGTGATGCACTACTGTTGTTTTTGATCATATTTTGTTGGACGCCGCCGCACTTCTGGGCGCTCGCATTGTACCGCTACAACGATTACGCAAAAGCCAAAATCCCGATGCTGCCGGTAACCCACGGGTCGAAATTCACACGCCTGCATATATTGCTCTATACATTGTTGCTTACTGCAGTGACTATTATGCCGTTCGCGACTCGGATGTCAGGAATATTGTATTTATTGGTCGCGATCGTATTGAACGCTGTATTCGTCGGATACGCCGTCGCGTTGTACCGTCGCTATAACGGCATACTCGCACGACGAACCTTTGCATATTCGATTCAATATCTCGCGATGTTGTTTGCAGCGATGTTGGTAGATCATTATCGTGAGTCGCTAGTGCGGTTGTTGGGCGGCGCCATGTCGATCTAGAGATGGAGTGCTTCCGTATTGGCCTTGCACCAACGCCTCAGTGGATAAAATGACCATCAGCCGAGCGGATTTCGCGGTGGGCCAAATCGTTCGCCACGAGTTGTTTGCGTACCGAGGCGTCATTATCGATGTCGATCCTGAGTTTCAAGGGACTGAACAATGGTATAAATCGATGGCGAAATCCCTGCCACCGAAGGACCAACCCTGGTATCGCGTCCTGGTTGATGGCGCCGCACACCAAACCTATGTGGCGCAGCGCAACTTAACCGACGACGGCGATCGCAGTCCGATCCAGAATCCGTACGTCGACGATATTTTGCGGCGTTGTGGTGACGGCACTTATGTGTTGCGCACTGGCCTAAGTTAGCTGAGTCTGGAATTCTACAAAGGCGGACCGTGTACCGGAATTCTGCTCACTATTTGAACCGATTTCCCCCGCAATCCGAATCGTTTATGAAATACTCAGACCGAACTCCGACGCCCGATGAAGCAGTATGCCCCTGCCTGCGAGCGTAATAGGCAACCCATCATCTCCATATTACGGGAGCTATTGCCGAAGCGGGGGACCGTATTGGAGGTCGGCAGCGGCAGCGGCCAACACGCGGTTTGGTTTGCCGAGGCGTTTCCGAATTTAGTATGGCAGCCCAGCGAGCGTGCCGGTGCACTGTTGAGCATCAATGCTTGGCGAAACGATGCCAATCTAGCGAATCTGCGCGCACCGATAGTGTTGGATTTGTTTGATCCAGTTTGGCCGGTCGACGAGATATCGGCGATTATTTGCATTAATGTTGTGCATATTGTCGCGTGGCGTGGAGTGGAGCAACTGTTCATGCGTGCTGGTGAGTTATTGTCCGGGGGCGGAATGTTGTATTTATATGGCCCGTTTCGGTATGCCGATCGGGCGTTGGAACCGAGCAATCAGCAGTTCGACGGCTGGCTGAAACAGCGTGGCCCCGATAGCGGTATCCGCGATTTCGCTGCAGTTGACCGGCTCGCGACGGCAGCGGGACTGGCACTGGCGGGCGATCGGGCGATGCCCGCTAACAATCGTTCGTTGTGGTGGCGAAACGCCACAGTGCCTCGCGCGGCAACACAGTTCAGCCAATGCTAGCGGCACGCCAGCCCTGACAACGCGTTATTCAGGGACGACTAGCGAGGAACATTCTAATTTGTTTCCATAGGTCGTCCCCGCCACGAGCGAACAATGTGTTGTGGCTTGCGCCGATGACGGTATGGCGGATTACGACCGAGGAGCCTGCGTGAGCCGCGAGGGAATCGCTCATCGCGTACGGCACAATTTCATCCTGTTCACCATGCGCGATAAATATTGGACAGTTTACGCGGGTCATATACGCAGCCGTATCGAATCGAAACGACAACGCCTCCTCGATAATAATATCTCCGGAAGAGAACGAGTCCCGCACAATTTCCACCATGTTGGTGGGCGCGGAGAACGTCAATAGCTTATGCACGGGACGTTGGCCGGCCAGGTAGGTGGCAACCGCCCCGCCGATCGACCGCCCCGCCGCGGCAACCTTGAGCGTCGGGTGATTGGTGGCCAGCCAGTCGAACGCAAATTCGGCATCAGTTTGAAAACTGCGTTCACTGGGGCGACCGGTGCTCGCACCATATCCCCTGTAATCAAAGCACAGCACCGCAACGCCAAGATCGCGGAAAGTTTTGAGCACCGCCTCGGCGCCCCGCAGATTTTCGTTACTGCCGTAAAAATAAATAACGCACAAATCGTTGTTGGCCGATCCCGGGGCGAACACTCCAGCAATCCAATCGCCGTCCCGGGTCATCATCCACAACGAGTCTGAATTCGCCAATACCGGAGGTTCCGCGTAATGATTGATCGCCCCGGCAAATACATCTTGTTCGATGCGGCTTAGGCCGTCAAAATCTATCATGACATCGGTAATTCGTCGGCACGTGCTCGATGCAAGGTTCGCTGCAGATCGGTACAACCCAGTGCATGGATACGTTGTTCAATGCCGGACAGTATGACGCGAACTAGGTGCGGCCCGTGATAAATCAAACCCGTATAGATCTGTATGAGATCGGCGCCCGCTTGTAGTTTTTCCCACGCGCTCTCTGCTGAGTCTATACCACCCACACCGATTATTGGAATCTTGCCCTGCAGTTCTGCGTATAAGCGCCGCACCATTTCGGTAGATGTGGCGCGCAACGGCGCACCGCTTAAGCCCCCAGCTTCGCGGGAAATGGCAAGCTCCCGTAAGCCCGGTCGCTCAGTGGTGGTGTTACTGACGACAACCCCATCCAATCGATATCGCAGTAATTTACTGGTGACAGATTTAAGACTTCCGTCGTCTAAGTCTGGCGAAATTTTCAGCACCATCGCGACTTGGCGATGCTGTCGGTCGGCCAATTCGCGCTTCCGTTCTTTCAGTGCCGTCAGCAGCCGGTCGAGGTGGGAATCGGAGTGTAACATTCGAAGGTCGCGGGTGTTCGGCGACGAAATGTTGATCGCGATGTAATCGCATTCGTCGTAAATTGCCGTCAACCCCGCTAAATAATCGTCGACCGCAGACTCGATCGGTGTGACCGCATTCTTGCCAATATTAATGCCGATGATCGGGCGCCGCTGCGTACGCCTGAGATTACGCAGGAATGCCGATAGGCCCACGCTGTTAAATCCCATGCGGTTGATCAGCGCATCATGACTGCTCACTCGGAACAATCGTGGACGTGGGTTTCCCGGTTGCGGTAATGGCGTGACGGTGCCGAGTTCGAGGAACCCAAACCCCAACGCCGAGAATCCATCCACGGCCGCTCCCTGTTTGTCGAAGCCAGCGGCTAATCCCAGTGGATTGGGGAAGCGAATACCCATGACCTGTATCGGTAGCGTGGGGTGCGGGGCGCCCGCCATCCTGCTCAGTAGTGACAACGCGCCGGGTACCTTGGGCGCGGCCGCAAGGATTCGCAGCGCTAGCCTGTGCCCGGTTTCCGGATCCAGGCAAAACAGCAGGCGTCTAGCGAGTGAATACAATAGATCGATTCTGCCACAGCATGGATCAGTTACGAGACGTTGGCAGCGAGGCTGAACATGGCGGCGCTGGTGCGGGGTAGCGGTGGGCTGCCGCCGTGTAGTGTCACCGCCGCTCGAACCGGAGCGAGCGTTGGAACGGCGCGATGCATCTCAGCCGACGTGGAGTCAAAATCGTTCCGACCGCGCAAGATACCGCCACTTCCCAACCGGCAGGTGTTTGAGGCGAATGTTGCCGACCCGGACCCGCTTTAAACTTGAGACTTCTAGTCCCACTAGCTCGCACATACGACGAATTTGGCGCTTGCGTCCTTCGGTTAACACGATGCGTAATTTGTCGTCGCCGATTCGCGATACTTTGGCGCGGCGAAGCAATCGGCCATCAAGGTGCAGGCCATGCCGCAGTCTGTCGAGCTTCGCAGCCGTCAAGTCGCCGCGTATTCGCACCACATATTCCTTTTCGATGGTGCTGTCCGGGCCGATGAGCAAGCGCGCGATACGTCCGTCTTGGGTCAGCACCAATAATCCTTGCGAATCGATATCGAGCCGGCCGGCCGGCGCGAGTCCGGTTAACGATTTTAATTGCCCAATCGGGCGCTGGTCTTTGCCAGTATAGAGATTTGCTGCCGTGACTAGCGTAGCCGCGAGTGGATATCCCTTTCCAGACGCACTGGAGACGACCCCAAGCGGTTTGTTAAGAATGACCGTCATCCGGGATTGTTGGCGGCGTTCGGCTTCCCTATGCAGAGTTACGGTCTTACTGCTGTCGACCCTGGTGCCGAGCTGAGTCACCTGCGAGCCGTCTACGTAGACCCAGCCTTTTTCAATGTACACGTCCGCCTCACGTCGTGAGCAGATGCCACGTTGGGCAAGTAGCTTGGAAACACGCTCTTGCGGCACGGGAATCATTCCAGGATCGGTACGCCGAAGCGCGTGATTTTTGAATCAGAGCAACCGGTCATGATGCGATTGGACGTACCCGAGTTAAAGTCCAATGGTAAACAATTCTTGCAACGACTCAGCCGCTTGCCAATATCTCTCAAATTTTCGTGCAAAGTGGCGCGCGTAACTTCGATTTTCGATGCTCACGACGGCGACAGGTGTAGTGAGCTTGGGTTGGTGAAATACCGATTCGCGATCGACAATGATGAAACATTCGTTGTCGAACGGATAATCGGTATTCAGTCTGCGAACCTCATAGAAGGTGTTCAATCGGCGGCACAGATCCACGAGCCTGGGATTAAACCTGAAAAACCATGTCTCGTCTGTAATTACGAACTGGCCCCGGTTGCGTTGGTGGCTGGACGCGAAGTGATTGAGGACATCGGTGGTCGAGGGATCGTTGAACGTTTGCACCTCTATGCGCGGTGCGAAGATTTCCAAACGATGGCGCGCACGGTTTAATAGACCCTGAGCCGCAGCGCTGATTTCCTCGTCGCCGCGAATGTGCTGCCGGTCGGCGCCGGGGAGTTTTGCATCCGCCGTGATCATCAGTTGGCCATGGCTAAGCCGGCGGCGTTTCCGGTGTATGTCGACGGCGACAGGGCAAGCAGTTCGCGTTTCGCAGCATCGGGTATTTCAAGGCCCTGAATGAATGAGTGCAGCTGTTCGCGATCGAGACGTACAACGCCATGGGTAAGGGTCTTCAGGTGTTCATACGGATTTTCAACGCCATGGCGGCGCATAACGGTCTGAATTGCTTCAGCGAGAACTTCCCACGCGTTGTCGAGGTCTGTATCGAGTCGAGATGGGTCGAGATCGAGCTTGCCCAGGCCTTTCAAGGTGGCATCGTATGCCAGCGAGCAGTACCCAAATGCAACGCCGAGATTACGCATGACGGTAGAGTCGGTGAGGTCGCGTTGCCAGCGGCTGATGGGAAGTTTGTCGGCCATATGACTCAGTAGGGCGTTCGCAACGCCGAGATTGCCCTCGGAGTTTTCGAAGTCGATCGGGTTGACTTTATGGGGCATCGTCGATGACCCCACTTCATTGCCGACGGGTTTTTGGCGAAAATATCCTAACGCGATGTACCCCCAGATATCTCGGTCGAGATCGATCAGGATTGTATTGAGCCGGCAGATCGCGTGGCACAGCTCCGCGACGTAGTCGTGGGGTTCAATCTGTGTCGTATAGGGATTGTACGTCAAGCCGAACCCGACCACGAAATCGTTGGCGACTTGTGGCCAGTCAACCTGCGAATAAGCCGCGTAGTGCGCGTTGAAGTTGCCCACAGCCCCGTTAAACTTGCCGAGTAACTGGACGCGATCGATCTGTTGATGTGCTCGCTCCAAGCGTGCGACGACGTTCCGCAGTTCCTTACCGATCGTGGAAGGTGAAGCCGGCTGACCGTGCGTGCGGGTCAGCATCGGTTGTTTGGCATAGCGATTCGCCATGTCCCCCAAGGTATCGATAAGTTGCACGATCTTCGGTGCCAAGGCACGGGCACGGCCTTGTTGGAGCATTATGCCGTAGGCCAGATTGTTAATATCCTCAGAAGTGCAGGCGAAGTGGATGAATTCGGAGATTTTTTGCAATTCTGGGTGATGAGCAGTGCGTTCCTTAAGAAAATACTCTACTGCCTTAACATCGTGATTGGTGGTCGATTCGATCACTTTAATGCGCTCGGCGTCGGCGTCCGAGAACTCGGCGATAATTTTGTCCAACACCTCGATGGACGATGTCGATAATGGCGCGACTTCGCCGATTTGTGGATGTTCGGCAAGCGTCTGGAGCCACCGTATTTCGACGACGACGCGGTTGCGAATCAGCGCAAACTCGCTGAATATCGGCCCTAAAGCGGCGACCTTGGCGGCATATCGACCATCAAGCGGCGAAAGCGCAGTCAGCGACATGAATCGATCCGATCACGGTGGAGTTGCAACGGTCGCAGAGTTTAACATAGCGCTAGCCCGGATAATTCACGAAGGCGGACCATGCCCCAAGAATCTTCGCAATATCTAAACAACTTACCCGATTCCCAAATGGCCTTGGCTTCCGCACAATTTGTCCTGTTCGAATTCAGGAAAAATCGGGCGTCGCATTCGTCACGATCCTCCTTAATCCATAGCTACGGCTATGCATCCGCGGACGATCGCACCGACTCCTTAGCCCGATTTCGCCTGAACTCCGAACCCTTCGTGAATTATCCGGGCTACGTCCCTACGTAGTCACCATGCGGTCACATTTTCTAGAGATCCCATATTCGAACCTCCGTCCACTGGTGGTGACGGTATTGCGGCAGGGCGGTGGGTCACGACCGGACGTTTTGCATTTACGGCATGGCGATGACGACGCGGTGCTTAAAGATCACAATTGCTGTGCTGCCCGATTCGCGCGATGGCTTGGACCATTGCTTACTCGCCGCGAGGCCAAGGCGTTGGCGAAATTGGAAGACGTGTTGCAGGTGCCGACACTGGTAGGGCGGGTCGATCGGCGCGCATTGCTCATGGAGTATGTCGACGCTTCGCCGGTACGCGATACCGAGGGCGATATCGAATGGCCACAGTTTTTCGATCGCTTCTATACACTGTTAAATGAAATGCATCGACGCGGTGTGGCGCACTGCGATCTACGCAGCCCCGGAAATATATTATTAAGTCGTGCCGGCGAGCCCGTCATAGTGGATTTCGTCGCCTGTGTATTCGCCGGGGCACGCTGGAATTTGCCACAGCGTTGGCTATTTTCCCGGTTTTGCCGGGTTGATCGCAGTGCGGTCGTAAAACTGAAAAGTCGTGTCGCGCCCGATCTAATTACTGTTGCGGAAGCCAAGTACCTGCGCCCGTCAGGGCGCTTGGATCGCGCCGCGCGTGGCATAGGGGTTTGGATCAGGCGCCAGAGTCGCGCATTGCTCACGGCATCGCGCCGATGAAGGCACGACCGCGTCGCACCCAATTCTGCACTCGAATTATCCGGGAATCTTGAACAGGACGACCGCTAGCGACAGGGAGTCCCTTAGAATCGAGCCTAACCGGTTCGAATACCGAAAAGGATTATCGGAGATCTCCGCCGTCGTGACAAAACCGGGCTAAGCCGCTGCGGATGCTGGGCGATCGATTGCAGTTTCGATGACCCCGCCACCAAGACAAATTTCACCGTCGTAGAAAACCATAGATTGGCCCGGGGTTATGGCGCGCTGCGGTTGATCGAACACCACCCGTGCTCGGCTCCCCGTTATGTGGATACGGCAGGCTTGATCGGGCTGACGGTAGCGGATCTTAGCTTGACACTGCGACGAATTACCGGCGTTGCCCGCAATCCAGTGCAGATCGCGCACCAGTGCGGCGTGTGCGAACAGCGCCGGGTGATCGTGTCCTTGCACGGCATATAGCAAATTACTTGCAGTGTTTTTTTCGGCGACATACCAAGGTCCACCGGGGCCGCCAATTCCAAGCCCTTGGCGTTGTCCGACTGTGTAGTACATCAAACCGTCGTGCTTGCCTATTCGGTTGCCTTCAAGATCGTGAATCTCGCCGGGGCACGGCCGCAAATACCGACTCAGAAAGGTCTTGAACTTCCTTTCTCCGATGAAGCAAATGCCGGTGCTGTCCTTTTTATCGTGAGTCGCCAAGCCAAGCGACTGTGCCGTCGTGCGTACGTCGGCTTTTGCAAGTTCGCCCAATGGAAACAGCGAACGCGTCAGCGCATATTGATCGAGTACATACAGAAAATAGGACTGATCTTTGTCGGGATCGGCACCTTTAAGTAGCTGACGACCGTCGCCGATTTCGCGAC
>JAOTWM010000151.1 GCA_029862885.1 Gammaproteobacteria bacterium | reverse complement strand
CACATCCTTATCGAGTCTTAACGCTAACAAATACGGCAGTAGCGGCATGACCTGGGAACCGGTCACACCATTAACGACGCCGTTGAGGTATCCTACTGGAACGGCAAGGCGCCGTTCCTGGCGCACGGCAATGCGGTGATGGAGATTGAGCAAACCCCAGATACCGTATAGCAGTAGCACGCCGCCGAGACACGTGCGGGCAATTGTGCTATCCAACCTACACAGTAACCACAGGCCCATGACGACACCAGGTATCAGGGTTATATAGATAAGATGAAAGCGTCTTACGGCGTCCCAAAATCGCTGCGCGCTCACCATCACCAAAACATTGCTCGACAACGACGGAATGAGCACCAACGGAATTGCGGTTTTGATGTCGATAAATATTGTGAGAATGCCAAGGCAAATAGTGGAAAAACCGAGCCCGGTGATGCCTTTGAGAAAGGCTGATAAGAAAAACGCGATAAGCCCGAAGGAAAGCGTCGCGGTATCCATCAGCGCCGGGCTCGCAGGCAGCGTAGTTCGGACACCCCGTGTTTTACGTCACGGTAACTGCAGCGCGGATCAGTCGCTAAACCGGCTATAGTGTTGATCGGCGTCGCTGTCAGCACCGCGGAACGTGAGCGTATCGCCATCCAGCTCAACGTTACCCCGAAATATTTCGCGACCCGAGAACACAATCTCTATTTGATTCCCACTAAGAAAATAACTTCCGGTTAGCGACTCCAGCGGAACACTGAGCTGGCCATTTCCCCCTTTACCGTAGCGCATCAGGGCCACTGCACCAGTGTAGTGAACGAACGACCAGACACCAACGATGGCATGATGCTCGGGTTCAGGCACTCCGACCCGGGTCATAAATTGATCGCCTTCCGCTTCATTACCATGCAGAGTGAGCGAATTACCATCAATTGTGAAACGCTGTATCGTTAAACCATCACTCGAATCATCGTATAAGATCGTTCGGATTTTCTTGCCGTCAATTTCGTAATCGAAATCAACCAGCGCGCCAAATCGATAGGTGATCGTGCTCGGCGGATTAATAAGCCATTGGCTGCCGAAACCGCCGTCAGAGCGTACTATCGATGACCACACTCCTCGTAGGCCTTGGTGCGCGTATACCACCGTCGGACTCGCAGCCGCAACCAGGAACAGTAGTAAGAGAGTCGCTAATCGGCGCATCGTCTGATCACCAGGTTATTTACGATATGTTCCAAGACGGTCACAATACATCGGGCGTCGGCCCGTTGCACACCCACCGGGATAGTTCATGACGGCATCGGATCTGTGGGGGAATCGGGCTGGGTAGTCGGTACGATCGCTTGTCCGATGCATAACCGTCGCCATGGATTAAGGGGGATCGCGCCGAGTACCGCGGCTGACCGTTCTTAAATCCGAACAGGGCAAACCGTAGGCGGGCCCCGCAGTCTAATACCTGACGTAACGGCGTCAACTTTTGGGAAAATTTATGATACATCGTCCACCTTGATGACATTTCCGGTCAAGCATGGCATGCCACTGTAACGTCTCGTTGGCTCGAATCCGACCAACCGTTAGCCGCACGTGATCCACCGCGACGAACAACGATAGCAGGCGACAACCGTGAAGAATTTGTTGCTATACGCGGCAACGATCGTGCTCTGGGGTACGTCCTGGTACGCGATCCGCTTGCAACTCACGACCGTGGCTCCCGAGGCATCGATTTTCTATCGCTTTGCGATCGCGGCGGCCGCGTTGTTTGCGTATTGCCTGCTGCGAAATAAACCGATGCGGTTTTCTTTGGGAGTACACGCACGGTTTGTTTTGCTCGGGCTATTCTTATTTAACTTGAACTTTCTTCTCATATATCTTGCCACACAATCGATTGCCACGGGCCTCATTTCCGTTGTATTCAGCATCGTACAGATATTCAATATGTTAAACGGCGCTGTGTTCTTGAGAGAGCGAATAACGCTTGGCATGGTGACCGGTGCGCTCATGGGTATCGGTGGCATCGCCTTAGTGTTCATGCCGGAACTCACGTCGTTCGCGATCGACGACGTGGGCTTTGCCGCATTGCTGCTTGCACTCGCGGGTACCCTATCGGCGTCGTTTGGAATGATTGGCTCGGCCGCGATACAGCGCCAGTCGGTGCCAGTATTACAATCGAACGCATGGGGCATGCTTTACGGATCGATATTGATGTTGATCTATATCGGTCTGCGCGGCATACCATTGGACTTCGATTCGTCGATTTCCTACGTGGGGTCGCTATTGTACCTGGCGATTTTCGCATCGGTGATCGCGTTCGGATGTTTTCTGACCTTGGTGGGCCGAATCGGCGCCGCCAAAGCGTCCTATGCCACGGTACTGTTTCCGATAATCGCCCTCGCGCTTTCGACCTGGGGCGAAGGCTATCAATGGTCCACATTGGCCGCGGCCGGCGTTGTGCTGACTCTCGCCGGCAATGCAGTAATTCTTCTGGATAAGTCGAAAATTCGATCGTGATCTACAATGCAGTGTTCCCGAGCCGCAACTCGAGAAATTTCAAATCAGCGAGCGCCCACAAATCGGATACTTTGTTATCTATAAACGTAACCAAAGCGTAACCACTCCAACTTAACCGCTTTTTACTCGGCGCGTAATCCATGAAATGGCCATTACGGACTCCCGTAAATGTCATTCTCGCGAATACTTTGTCGCCTGCCGCAACGAGTTCGTCTATGATGCATCGATATTCGCCTAAGGCCGCATGCACCATATCGACGTAGCCAATAAACCCCCCACGGCCTTTGTTTTCGTGGCCTAATGATCCTCTAAATGTGAAGTCAGGATGCAAAACATTATTGACTTCGCTGGCGTCGTGCAAATTCCAGATGGTCTCATAGAAATTATGTACTTGTTGCTTGTGGGCGTTCATTTCTCGTGCTCGGTGGCACTCGAAATATGATCCTCAATTGTTGCAGATGGCTAAGTATTGTGGAACAACTGATTTCATCCCCTGCTCTATGCATTCGACCGTAAGTGCATGGCCAATCGACACCTCAAGTATGCCTCCTATCTGCAAAAATTTAGGGAGATTGTTAAGGTCCAAATCATGGCCGGCGTTTACCCCAAGTCCAAGCTTTTGCGCCTCGATCGCGGCCGTTTCAAATTGCCGAAACACCGCTTTGTGCCGCGCCGTGTAAAACGACGATGCATAAGCCTCGGTATGAAGCTCAATGCGGTCGGCACCGGCTTGGGACGCGCGAATAACCTGCTCGATATCGGGATCGAGAAATACCGCTGCTCTGATATCGGCGCCCTTAATGCGAGAGATAACCTCGTTAAGAAAACCGCCGTGCAGCGTGAAATCCCAACCGTGGTCAGAGGTAAGTTGATCCACGCTATCCGGCACCAACGTGCACTGGTCGGGTTTACTGTTTTCAACTAACTTCAGAAAATCTTCGGACGGGTATCCCTCGACGTTGAATTCGACATCCTGATTCGTCGCTAGCAGTGCGGCCAGGTCAACCGCATCCTTGGCGGCGATGTGGCGCTCATCCGGGCGCGGATGTACAGTTATCCCGTTTACTCCTAAGTCAATAAATTTGTTCGCGAATTCGACGACATTAGGAAAATCCCTACCGCGTGAATTTCTCAATAGCGCGATCTTGTTGAGATTTACACTGAGCTTCGTCATTCGCTAGTACCCATGATTCATGTGGCGGTCGCAGTCGGCGGCGTGTCAACCAGCGCCGAACAACTGGCGTAAAACCCACCAGAAGACTAGTCCCGATACGCAGCACAGGCCAATCATCAACAGCGCGGTTGCTTGCACAAGGCGTCCACGCCGTACCGCTGCGTCCCCTGACAACACGAGCGTATCACGTACAACCGATAGCTTGGGCGGTGGGAAACGTTCGCAGCGCACCGTGTCGGCGCCAATGCGCCACAGATACAGCGCGAATACGATCATTGGCAGCGACCCGGCAAATACGATCAACGCAGTCATGCCAGGATGTGCAATAATCCAATCCGCCCTGTTCCGCACCCAAGCTTCGTACTCGGGCCGGTAGGTATCGAATACCAGCAAAAGCACGCCGCCTAGAAAAGCGGCCGCCAATAGTGCCACGATTGCACGGCGCCTGGCTTGAGGATCGGCTTTCTGGATCGTCGGCACTTGCGGCTTCTATTGATCGTCTGCAATACCGTTGATACGGAAGATGCCTGAATCCGTATCGGTGTGACTAGTGGCTAGAACCACAGCTTAAATCCTTCATGCGAGGCCTGAAACCCGAGCTCCTCGTAGAATCGAATGGTGTCTCCGCGGGATTTATCGGTGGTCAGTTGCACACATTTACACGCTTTTTCATGCGCCTTGTTTATTGCCCATTCGATCATGGCTTTACCGATACCCCGACCGCGACATTTTCGATGCACGCGCACGCCTTCGATGAGTGCACGCCAGGCACCCTTATGGGTCAAATACGGTATGTAGGTAATCTGAAATACGCCAACGACATCGTCGCCGCAAACTGCAACGATGAGTTCGTTGTTAGGATCGGTGTCGATCGCCTGAAACGCATTAATATATGGCTGGGAGAATGCGCTTGCGGCATCCTCGCGTTGCGCGCCCAAGGGGTCGTCAGCGAACATTTGCACAATTGCTGTGACGTCGCTGAGCGTCGCTGGCCGATAGTCGATACCCAACGATATATTCGCATCTTGATTTTTCATACCGTCTCTTACGGGATATTTTTTGACATCGGCGCGGCGTTCGACGAGATTCTTAGGCGAATCTACATATATGCACTGCGTAGCCGCACGGATGTAGAGCTAATAACAGCCAGCGCCAATGCCATTCCGACGACGCGCAATTTATGGTTTTCAGAAACTTGGTCCACACCATAGGCGTGCACTACACGACCGGTGACCAACGCGCCGCACAACAAGTGAATCGAGAGTTGTGCATAGCGGATACTTTCTAGAAAGCAAATGCGGATCAATGCAATCGGAACATATTCAGAGAAATTGGCATGTGCACGCGTCGCGCGAATCAGTACAACATCGTTAGCATCGCCGATCGCAACACGTAGTCGTCGCCTCAGCAGCAAATTGTGATTACTAAGCGTCACAAATATCAAACCTAACAACCCTTCGTAAATCGCTGTTTTTGCCATACTCCTGGCCGAGATGCCTTGTCACGGACTCCAGATGGTAGTTACAAGAATAATCTAAAAGCAGGCCGGTGACGCCTTAGGCAAACGGGGTGCGCTGTAGGAATGAAGTCTGCCATACCGTCGGCGCGGCCACCCACGGCCTTGGGTCTTCGAGTCGGTGCCGGCCAAAATTTCGATGGGGATCAGACGAAAAAGGGCTGACAAATTGCCGCCCCCCACATCGACTACGGGTCGACTCGTGCGCGCCGGACGCGTTAATGCAGTGCCTGCATGTATAAGGCAAGCTGTTTGATTTGTTGTTCCGACAGCCGAAATGCGATCGGGCTCATAATCTCATGCTCTCTCGCGCCGGTTTTAAACGCCAGCAGTTGCGACTCTAGATATTCGGAGTGCTGACCCGCGACCCGCGGAAACTGTACCGGTATCCCGGCGCCGCTCGGCCCGTGGCATGACATACAGGCCGGTACCTGTAACTCGCGGACACCGCCACGGTAGATTGTTTCGGCCGCCAGCGCCACTGCAGCTTGCTCTTCCGTAACCGCACCCGGTGCGATCGTCTGCCCGGAATAGTACGCATCGAGATCTTGCATGTCCTCGTCGCTTAAGCCTTGTGCAATGCCCACCATGATCGGGTTATTGCGCTTACCCTTATTAAATGCAGCGAGTTGCGACGCGATATAGCCCGGGACCTGACCCGCGAGCTTGGGATTGATGGCCAGTTCACTGTTACCGTTGACGCCATGACACGCGATGCAGAGCTCCGCCTTGGATTTACCGGTTTCGACGTTGCCACCCGCCGCCTGCGCTGCGCTGAACAGGCCCAGCACGAGCCCGGCCGGGGCAACCAATGACAACCATTTATTCATTTACTGCTCCTACGTCTTATCGTAATGTTAGCATGAGGAATACGCGCCGGGTGGACGTTTTCGCGGACGCATCCGTATATACGATTTCGCCTGAAGGGTCAAATTCCGGTCCAGTATTCGACGCTTGCCGCGACGCGCAGATTTATTCAGATTGCGAAACCAATCGTGACTAAAACATCCGCAATTTGACGCAATGCCGTTCGACTTGAGTCAGGCGCAGTACCTCATCAGCGCCCACCACCCCAAACAGTGGCCCAGCGACGTTGGGATCGAAGTCGCGTTCGCGGGCCGCTCTAATGTGGGTAAATCCAGCGCCATTAATGTGATCGCCAACCGCCGCGGGCTGGCACGTACCAGCAAGACCCCCGGTCGCACACAGCAATTGGTGTTTTTCGAGTTGGACGGCTATCGCCGGCTCGTCGACCTGCCGGGCTACGGATACGCCAAGGTTCCGACTGAACTGAAGCGGCACTGGGAGGTCACGGTCGAGCAGTACTTGAGCAGTCGCCAATGCCTGCGCGGTCTGGTGATTCCGATGGACGCCCGCAGGCCGTTGATGCCGCTGGACCGGCAACTGCTAGCCTGGTGCGTTCAAGCAGCGATGGCTGCGCATATCTTATTGACTAAGGCCGACAAATTATCGAAGGGCGCCCGCGCTAACGCGCTGCGTGATGTGCGCAATCGCATCGGCGACGCGGGTACGGTACAGTTGTTTTCCGCGACAACACGCGATGGCCTCGACGAGGCGCGCGACGTGCTGTACGAATGGCTAAAAGCGAGCTGATTTATCAGGCCTAAAAAATGGCCCCGGGAGAAGGGGAGAAAGTCCTCGGGGCCGTTAAAATTCGGCTCCGGTTGATCCGGAACCACCCGCTCAGGGAGGAGGAGCGGGAGACAGCCAGCCTTGGCTGCCATACTACAAATAGACCATTTGTCAGCGCTTTAGTTCCGTTGAATCCGGTATGTGCTCGCCGGCACGAAGCGGATGTTTCATTCGGCGACCTCCGATCTGATTAAGGTTGGCCCTATTTAACGAAGGGCCGATTAACGATGGGCTTCGGCCCAATTTGCGCCGATACCTGAATCCACCTCTAGCGGTACGGCTAATTCGGCCACACCGGACATCAATTCGGCCAAGTTTGCCGCTACATCGGCCGCAATATCTTCAACCACTTCGACTACTAACTCATCATGCACCTGTAGGATGACGCGCACATCCACTTTGCTATCGGTGATCCATCGATCGACCGCGAGCATTGCGAGTTTAATCAAATCCGCAGCCGTACCTTGCATCGGAGCGTTAATGGCCGTGCGCTCAGCGTATTGGCGGCGGTTGTAATTGCGCGAGTCGATTTCGGGCAGGTACAAACGGCGGCCATACACGGTTTCCACATAGCCACGTTCGTGAGCTACGGCACGGGTGTTATCCATGAACGCCTTAACACCGGGATAACGAGCAAAATACAAATCAATATAATCTTGCGCCTGGGCGCGATCAATTCGTAGCTGCTGTGCGAGACCGAACGCCGACATCCCGTATATGAGCCCAAAGTTGATGGCTTTGGCGTGCCGGCGCTGATCGTCGCTGACCGCATCTGCGGCCACTGCGAACACCTCGGCCGCAGTGGCGCGGTGTACGTCGGCGCCTTGCGCAAACGCTGCCAACAACCCCTTGTCGCCGGACAAATGCGCCATAATGCGCAATTCGATCTGCGAGTAATCAGCCGATACCAACCGATAACCAGGCTCGGGTATAAACGCCTCGCGAATGCGTCGACCTTCGGCGCTACGCACCGGAATATTCTGCAAGTTCGGGTCCGCCGATGACAATCGCCCGGTCGCGGCCACGGCTTGATGATAGGAGGTGTGGATACGCCCGGTGCGCGGATTGATTAGATCCGGTAATTTATCAGTGTAGGTGGACTTGAGTTTGGCGAGACCGCGGTGTTCGAGAATTAGGCGTGGCAGATCGAAGTCCACGGCCAACTCCTGCAATACATTTTCCGCCGTTGACGGCTGACCTTTCGGCGTCTTTCGCAATACCGGCAGACCTAGTTTATCGTATAAGATTTCCTGAATCTGCTTGGGGGAGGCGATGTTGAATTCGCAGCCTGCGGCGGTGTGTGCTTCGGCTTCAAGCTCGGCGGCACGCTTTGCCAATTCCGCGCTTTGACGGCCCAGCATTTCGGCATCCACCTTGACTCCGTTGCGTTCTATCCTCCCCAACACCGGCACCAACGGCATTTCAACGGTTTCGAAGAGCCGTTGCAGCGTCGGCTCGTCTTCGAGCTTTGGCCACAACGTCTGGTGCAGCCTCAAGGTGACATCGGCATCTTCGGCCGCGTAGTTTGAAGCAACATCCAGTGCTACCTGATCGAACGTGACCTGCGCTTTGCCTTTACCGGCCACTTCTTCGAACTTGATCGTCTTGTAACCAAGATACTTGATCGCGAGGCTGTCCATATCGTGCCGGGACGCCGTGCTGTCCAACACATACGATTCCAGCATCGTGTCGTAGCGGATTCCTTGCAGGGTGACATCGTAATTGGCCAGCACCGCCGCGTCGTATTTAAGATTTTGGCCGATCTTCGGGACCGCCGGATCTTCCAGCAAGGGCTTCAGTGCAGCGAGTACCGCCGCACGCTCCAACTGCGGTGGCGCTCCGTCGTAGCAGTGCGCCACAGGGACGTAGGCGGCACGGCCCACAGCATCGGCGAACGACACACCGACAAGTTCAGCCGACAACGGATCGAGTGACGTGGTTTCGGTATCAAACGCGAAACACTCGGCTTTCCCCAGGCGCTCGATCCAACCCTCCAGCGCATCTGCATCGGTCACCATGTCGTACTCGACGGAGAAATCGGTGGCATCGGCTGCGCTGGCGCCTTGTGCACTGTCGAGACCCCCAAGTTCCGCCAACCAGGCCCGGAATTCGAGCCGCGCGTATAACTCGCGCAAACACGCTTCATCGGGCTCCCGCATCATCAACGTTACGGGGCTGGACTCTAGTTCGACGTCGCGTTTAATGGTGACGAGCCGCTTAGATACCGGTAGTTGGTCAACGCTTGCGCGCAGGTTCTCGCCCACCTTGCCGCCGATCTCATCGACATGGGCCACGATCGCGTCCAGCGAACCATACTTTTGAATCCATTTTGCGGCGGTTTTGGGTCCGACCTTCGGCACGCCGGGAATATTGTCGCTGGCATCACCCGTTAACGTGAGGTAGTCGACAATCGATGCCGGCGGCACGCCGAACTTGTTTTGCACGCCGTCGGTATCGTAGATCACATCCTTCATCGTATCCACTATCTGTACGTGGTCGTCTACCAACTGTGCCATATCCTTATCGCCGGTCGAAATTATGGTATCGAATCCTTGTTCAGTAGCGCGCGTTGCGAGGGTACCTATCACGTCGTCGGCCTCGACTCCCGAGACCACCAGCTTTGGAAATCCCATCGCCTCAACTATTTCATGCACGGCGTCGATTTGCGTGCGCAGCTCATCGGGCATCGGCGGCCGGTTCGCTTTGTAATCCGGATACAGATCGTTACGAAACGTTTTGCCTTTGGCATCGAAGACCACGGCTATATATGGGGTCGCGTAATCTGACAATAAACGCCGCAACATATTGGTGATACCGTACACTGCGCCGGTCGCCGCACCCGAGGAATTAGTAAGATTCGGCATGGCATGATATGCCCGGTACAGATACGATGAACCGTCCACAAGAACGAGTAGTTTGCGTTGCGCCATCGCCTACACCGGAGTCGGTTTGATTAAAAGCGGCCTATTGCATACCGATACAGGGCAATGACAATTCACATTGATTCGGTATTCGGGCCGATTCGATATTCGGGTTAGTATAACTGGCTTCGACCGTAGGACGATGATCAGCAGTGCAAATAAGAGCCACCCAATAGGATAAGCATATGAACGATTATCCCGCTAAATCCGACGACCTACTGTCGACGTCTTCGGTATTCCTATCTCGAGAGTCATGGAAGATCTTTCAAATAATGGCGGAGTTTGTCGAGGGCTTCGAAAAACTCGCCCGCATCCATCCTTCGGTCAGTATATTTGGGTCGGCGCGCGTGGATCGTGAACACCCGCACTACAAACTGACCGAACAGATCGCGTGGCTGCTATCGGAAGCTGGTTTCGCAATTGTGAGCGGCGGCGGTCCCGGTATCATGGAGGCCGCCAACAAAGGGGCGTACCGCGGAAAATCGCCAAGTGTCGGCCTAAACATCGTGCTGCCGGCCGAGGAACAAACCAATCGCTTCCAGAACATCAGTCTGTCGTTTCGGC
>JAOTWM010000676.1 GCA_029862885.1 Gammaproteobacteria bacterium | reverse complement strand
CCTTGAGGAGGATATCAACCGCTTCTCCCAAGGGGTGAAGCGCGGTCTCGGTGTCGCGCTAATAGGCGCTGCATTTCCGTTTGTCGCCGGTTACGGGACTGCTCAATTATTCGGCTATGACCATAATGCCGCGATGTTATGGGGATTAACCATGACCGCGACAGCGGTAAGCCTGACGATGATGAGTTTGCGTGGCGATTTGCTGCACAAATCGACGGCGGCCACCGGTATTATGACGGCCGCGGTCATCGATGACGTGTTGTCACTGGTTGGCGTGGCGATTCTGATCCCGATAATTCTTGTGAGCTCTACGGGTGATGGCGGCGGTTCGGTCAGTGTTTTAAGCATCCTTTGGATTCTCGCCAAGGTACTTATATTCTTTGCGATCACCCTGTTCATGGGTCTGATTGCGTTCCCCGACCGGGCCCCTAGAGTGCTGCCAGAAAACCCGAGCTGGTATCAAGTCATTGATCATAAATTTAGTCGCGCGATGGCGACCGTGGGGGCGCGGAGATTTCTGATGCTTCACCGAGGCGAGTTTACGCCTTTGATTATGCTATTTATTGCAATGCTATTAGGTGTGATTGCGCATTGGTTAGGGTTCCATCCGGCGATAGGCGCTTATTTTGCGGGGCTGTTTCTGCATGCCGATTATTTCGTACATACTAAAACTATAAAAGCCACCAATGAGGAAGGCGAAGTCTTTGAACGCGAACAAAAAGACGATCTTTTTAAGCAAACAAGTCACGTCATCGAACATATCGCGTTTACTATTTTCGGACCTATCTTTTTCGTTAATCTGGGCGGTAAACTTGAATTCGACGTGAGCGTTGTAGCGGACGCGTTGCCCGCTGTGTTAGTCCTTTACCTGCTGGTGGTTTCGTTGCAAGTCACATCAGCTAGTCTCGCCGCTCGGTATACGGGTCGATACAAATGGCACGAAAGCGTGATGATTGGACTCGGTATGCTTGGGCGTGCGGAATTGGCATTCATCGTCATCAACATTGCCTTTGTGCAAAACAAAATCATCGATATAACGCAGTTTTACATCTTGATGTTTACCGCGTTTCTGCTCAACATCACCGTGCCAATCAGTCTTAAGTGGTGGAAACCGTTCTACCTGGGCTTCAAGCAGCTCGATTTGTTGGGTGTCCGGTTGTCGCGGCCGGAGCCGGCGCCGATACCGGCAGATATGCCCGAATACCGAGAGATGATGGAAGAAGAAAAACGACGGTATATAAAGGACGTCGCCAGCGACACGTGAACAAGCGAACTATAGCCACCGACGTTGTCGTCGTAGGTGCGGGCGCCGCGGGCTTGGCTGCGGCGAATACGCTACGGGCTAATGGTTATTCTGTGCAATTACTGGAAGCCAAAAACCGCGTCGGCGGCCGTGCATGGACGGATCGCGAAACGTTTGGCTTTCCAGTCGATTGGGGTTGTCATTGGTTGCACTCGGCCAGTATCAATTCGTTTCGGGAAATGGCAGACGCGTGGAGCATTGAGTACAAAAAAACTCCTGCCGATTGGCGAATTTATCGAGATGATCATTGGGAGACCGACGACGAGATTACGCAATGGAAGATATACCGTGATAAATGCAGTAAAGCCCTAGCCGATGCGCATTCCCAACGGATAGATATTCCACTTGCGGATGTTTTACCGCCGGATAGAAAGTGGAAACCCATCTATCTATATGTGATGCAATCGTATACGACCGCATCGCCAGAACGACTTTCGATTATGGATATTGGTAATTACAACGATACCAATGAGGACTGGCCGGTTAAAAATGGATATGGTGCGCTGGTTGCTCGCTATTCCCAAGACATCGATGTTCATCTAAATACAACGGTCACGAAAATCAGTTGTAAGAATACGGGCGCAGTCGTTACCACATATTACGGTGAGTTAAAAACGCGGGTGGTTATCGTTACCATACCGACTAATGTCCTGACAGCAAACGCTATCGAGTTCGACCCGGCGCTGCCAGATTGGAAGCTTTTCGCAGCGAGCCAATTGCCGTTGGGGCACGGTGGAAAAGTGGCATTTAAAGTCGATCCTGTATCGTCACTACCGCTACACAAATACATCGTTTACGGGCCTAGCATACCGGAAGCCATCGGATTTCAAGTTCAGCCCTTTGACTTTAACTTGGTGATCGGTCACTTCGGCGGCATGTGGTGCATCGACTTTAAAGGCATTAGCTCGCCCGACGCTATTGAATACGCGCGGCGTGAACTTGTGCAGATGTACGGTTCATCCGTTATCAAACACATTACAACATCCAAGAGTGTGATGTGGCATAACGATCCCCATATCCAAGGCACTTAC
>JAOTWM010000675.1 GCA_029862885.1 Gammaproteobacteria bacterium | reverse complement strand
GCAACATGCAACTCTCGGTTGGCGCCGAATTCGTCCACGGCGGAGACGGGATGCGTCGGGCGCAATCCGGCATCGCTCATTTGCGGTCGATAGAGTTTCGGTGTAGGCATGTCTGCACGCAATTATTTAAGGACATATTGTAATGTAATACGTACCGGGATGCGTTAGCGGACGTACGACAGTCACTGCCGATAGGCACCGCGGGCGACCAAAATATGATCTAATGGGCGTCGTCATCGCGATGGCACCGGCGAACCTTTTGGCCGCGACCCGATACTAAACTGGTGATGATGCTGCATGATGTCAGGACAGCTGTGCCCGGAACGGGTAATTGTTCACAATGTGAAAATGGCGCTATGAGCGCACAAACTTGGGGTTTCTAATGGCAACGAATGGTCCCAACCGAATTCCGGTGTCGGTAATTTTGGAGCGCCGTTTGACACGTTCAGGGCGCTGGACGGCGCCGCATTGGGAATTGGCGGGGGTATTGCCCGGTGAATCGGGTGGCAACGGCGAGCGCGTATTGCTGGCCGATAGTGACGGAGTGCAGCGCTATCTGTGGTCCGGGCTTTGCCTTGAATTGTTCAAGGACGGCGCGGAAGGTTATTGGCATAACCTAATGGCAGATGCACCTTATCTTTTCGTAGTTTGCAGTGTTGACGAATCCGGAAGCAGCGACGACGTCGAACCGATGTTGGTAACTGTAAATCAAGACGAAGCGACGGGTCATATGGAGTCGGATGATTTGGTGTTATCGATATCGATGCCGGCGGAACTCTGTGCCCAATTGGAGCGTTTCGTGGTGGACAACTATGTGCCGGCGACGAAGAAAAAACGCAAGCGTCGCGATTGGGCGCAGGAGTCCGATTATGGGAAGCGCAGTGGCTCCGAACAGGTCGGCGTGGCCACCGGGTCCGGTGAACGCAACGACAACCATCATTGACGCTATGTAGTTTACAGGAATGAAATTCTCGTTATGCATCGCGACGCCGACGAAAAATTCTTGAGCCGCTGGTCACGCCGAAAACGCGACGTGCAGCGGCATCCGCAGCATGCCGATCAGGTGCCCGCGGACGCTTCGGAGTCGCCAATTGCCGAGTCGGGGTCCGACGTTGAAGCCACGCCACCGCCACCTACGGACACCGATATGCCGCCCATAGAATCGCTCGACGAAAGCAGCGATTACTCGCCGTTTTTCTCGGATGGGGTCAGCGAAGAGTTGCGCAATTTGGCGCTGCGTAAGTTGTTTCGCAGCGCCATGTTTAATGTGCGCGATGGCCTGGACGATTATGACGAAGATTTTCGTTCGTTCGCCGCGTTAGGCGATATTGTGACGGCAGACATGCGTTTGCAGGCCGAACGCAAGGCCGCGGCCCAGCACGAGGCAGATCAACAAAAAGCCGCCGAAGAGCTCGAAACCGAAGTGGTCGCCGCCGATGCCGCCGCAAATCCGGACGCGGTTGAGAATTCAGCCGTCGTTGTCGAAGACGACGCGCCCGAATCGACGGCGATCGAGACCGTGCCTAACGATTCGCCGGCCGCTGCCGATGATTTAGGGTCAAAAGGCACGACGGATTCCGACGGTGATCGCTTAGGTAATGGCTCGCAGATAGCACAGTCATGACCGATCAGGAACTGTTGCTTCCCACCGATTCGGCGAACGGCAAAGCGCGCGAGCGCGCGATGGATTCTATCGATACCGCCACGCAGGCCACATCGTTGGTGGCGTACCGTTCTGACGGACACGTACTTATTGTCGGTGCCGAAGCCGATGCGGTTGCGGCACGCGGGCGTCTGCCGGGTGGGATCGGTGCGACGCTGTTGTCGACATCCGACGCGGTCAAAAAGACCAATGATTCGATTTATTGCGCTCGGCTCGTGTCATTGACTGGCTACCTCGGGGCGTTTGTCGCCGAAGTGGATGGCGGCGATGAGCGGATTATCAATCTCGCCCAGGCCGACGGCATTGAATCCTCTTGTTTCGATCTTGTGTTGGATTTGTCGCCGGTACCGTTGATCGCGAGTGCCATTCCGCCACCGGGCTATTTTGCGCCAGCCGGGGACGCGGCATTACTGGACCGCGCCATTACGAAGATTCCCGAATTGGTGGGGGAGTTTGAAAAACCGAAATATTTCGAATACGACCCGTCGATTTGCGCGCACAGCCGTAGCGGTGTAGACGGATGTCGGCGCTGTATCGATGCCTGTCCAACCGACGCGATCGCCTCCATGGCTGACGGCGTCGACGTTAACCCCTTTCTGTGCCAGGGTGGCGGCAGTTGCGCAACGGCGTGTCCGAGCGGCGCGATCCGTTATGCGTTTCCCGGCGCTAACGACTTGCTGGATTC
>JAOTWM010000673.1 GCA_029862885.1 Gammaproteobacteria bacterium | reverse complement strand
GAATTGTCTGTATTCAATGCCATTGAAAATATCATCCTGATGTTGAAGAAAAAAATAAAGATCTGGTAAGGTGAAACACCAGCGGCCTTGCTCCATACTGAAACGCTGCTCCTTTGTTAGCTTTATTAACTGATCCTTATCTTTTTGAACCACTTTCTCAAAAAACGAAATTAGTGCTTGTTCAATGGCTTGCATTGGAAAAAATTTCTCAACAGTGATGGGTTAAACGCTAGAGGTGGTCCCGGGAATCTGAACAAATCCATAAGCAGATTCTTTGCTCATGATTGGTATGTTATGCCGGATGGAAAAGAGAGGAAAGATGAGCAGACGATCGGGCAGGTCAGTCCTCAAACAAAATATTTTTATAGTTTAAGGACATTAAAACCGTTTGTTTAGAGGTTTGGGTCTACATCAGCGACGCCAGCGATTGCCAGAACTGCTACGCGCGATCCTGAACAAATCCGAGGCCATGTTCGATGCTCCACTCCGCCCGTGCTAGTTCTTTACCGAGGTAGGCCGCGTGGTCGAGTTTCGATATCCAGCCATTGCGGATCAATGTGAGGTAGATACTCCTGGCGTCGTGGCCCTCAATGACGCGGATCAACTTGTCCTGGTAACTATAGTGTTCGACCAGCAGCGTATCACCCACAATGTTAATCACGAAATAACCCGTCTTATCGAGCTTGATTCGCTGCGGGTCGGTACCGGCGGCGATCACGCGTTCAATCTTCTCCTGCTTGGCCAGGTTATCCAGAGATTTGAATTCGAACGCGGGTTTCATGTCGGCTGTCTGCGCCAGCTTCGCCACCCGGGCGTGAATGGTGGGAATGTCCGTGCAGCCAATCATGTCGATCGGCTCCACTTGTTCGCGAAAAGCCAGCACCTCGGCGGCGGAAGTGTTCGGCAAGATTGGGCGCATGCCGGGCGCTCCCGGTATCCTGTTGTTCCCATCAATGCCGTTCTTGAACAGGGCCACCATTGTCGCGCCAGTCAGATGCTTGGGAGGCTCATTCCCGGCACAGATGAGATAACGAATTGAGGGGTTCGACAGTATATTCTTGATGATCTTCTCGATCCCAATGTTCTCGGTCTCAACCTTGCCGACGATACAAAGCCCCAGCGGTGGATTCTGGCTGACTGCTTCAGCTAATGTGACGCTGCCGAGCGTCGTCACGGCAATTGGGGCTGCAGGATCCGTGACGAAATAGGTGCCGGGCACATAGGGCCAGGTCTTCTTCTTAGCCTTGGTGCTCGCGAAAGTACGGGTCAAAAGGAACCCAAAATCTTCCATCCTGGTCGGCATCGATAATCCTCTGATTCTCGATCAACTGAGTAAGTATTAACGACGATGCCGTGCGAGAAAATTAAGTGATTCCGTGAGCCCTGACGTCCGGTAAGCCCTGGCGCCGGAACCACTGAAAGCGAAGCCCATTAGCACCCGTATTAGCGCCCGAACCCTCGCACACCGATCGCACCGATTGCATCATGACCACGTTCGGCTCTTCCACCGCGATGTCGCGCAGCATCCGAACTTGCGTAATCGCTGATTAGACGAAACGCTCAGACCGGATCAGCAATTACCACGAACTATATCGCAGGAATTTTCCGTTCAGTGTCACGACAACACGGTCGCCTTTCGGGTCTTCCTGCTTGTCGATGTCAATTGTGAAATCGATAGCACTCATGATGCCGTCGCCAAACTTCTCATGGATAAGTTCCTTGATGGTCTCGCCATACACACCGACGATCTCATACCAGCGATAGATCACCGGGTCGGTGGGGATCGTCTGGCTCCAAGTTTTGTGTGGAAAGCGCTGCAGGGCTGTCGAAACCTCATCGCCCAGGCTGAGCATCTTGGCCACAGCATCTGCCTGTTGCTTGTCCAAGTGGTTCATGCCGAGAC
Source organism: Gammaproteobacteria bacterium (assembly GCA_029862885.1). Taxonomy (GTDB): domain Bacteria; phylum Pseudomonadota; class Gammaproteobacteria; order Arenicellales; family JAOTWM01; genus JAOTWM01. The sequence goes on along the minus strand of JAOTWM010000673.1, from coordinate 447 downwards.
ATGCCGAGCAGGTGTATTCGGCTGACAGGCCAGCGGCCTTGGCGATGTCGTTCCACTTTAGACCTTTTTTATGCTTGGCTTCAAGGATGGCTTCTTTCATTGATAATTTATTCATGATTTTGTCCATTCGTATTCAAACGGAAATGTGTTGGATAAGACTATGTGTCAAGCGAATATAGTATGTCCAAGATTTAATAGTGATTAGCACTATAGGAAATTCCTATAGACCGACAAACAACAACTCTACGCACCATCCAAGAATTAAGCGCTATTTCTGAACACCACCACTTCGCTAGGGCAGCGGAGTTGTTGTTTATCATGAACCGAGCCAGTCACAACCAAACTATTACATGTCTTGCGGGAACTAGACTCAGCGTAGCAGCCATAAACGATCTGCAGGATCTGAGCCATGGCGGAGAGTGATTGCGTAAGACACTCCTTCGCAGC
>JAOTWM010000150.1 GCA_029862885.1 Gammaproteobacteria bacterium | reverse complement strand
AATTCACGTCGAGATATTGCAGAATTTCAATCTCACGGCGCGTAAAAGCTAATTCGTCGTCGCCTTTCTGCCCACGCAAATTTGCAAGGTCGATCGTAACCCCGCCGCTCAACTCCATACGGTCGTTGGCGGCTTGGCCCGCGCGGCTGCGGCGCAATACCGCTTGCACCCGTAGCACCAGCTGCGCCACCGAAAAAGGCTTGGCTATGTAGTCGTCGGCGCCGAGGGTTAGGCCCTGCACGATGTCCTCATCGCTGGTTTTCGCGGTCAACATAATGATGGCTTGTTCACGATCACGGGCTCGCACCTGATTACAAATTTCAAAACCGTCGACGCCAGGCAGCATCACGTCCAAAAGTATCAAATCGAACGTACCGCCGAGCGCCATTTGTAGACCTTGTTGCCCGGTATCGGCATCGGTTACGTCGTAACCGTGGAAAACCAGCACGTCGACGAGCCCGTTGCGAATAGCGGCCTCGTCTTCAACTACCAGGATGCGAAGTTTGCGTTGGGTCATAACTAACAGCTTATCAGCTCTCCTCCGGATCGGCATGTACCGGCGTGTAAAACTTTTGTAAATCGGCAGCCGCATTGTTTACCAAATGGGGTCTACAACCCGCGTGCAGCCTTAACTAGATTAACGGCATCGTTTTCGAATTCACCAGACCCAGGAGTAAAACAAGATGGCATTGATCACACGAGTATCGAGACTTTTTCGAGCCGACCTACACGCGGTTTTGGATCGGATCGAGGAACCTGAAGTGCTGCTGAAACAAGCGGTCCGTGAAATGGAGGAGGACTTAAGCCGGGACGAACAACGGTCCAAGTTCCTACGCCACGAGCGCGGACAGCTTATGGCCCGACACGCGGAGCTTGAACAAAAACTTGCGGAGCTCGATCAAGAGCTGGACATTTGTTTCGGTAACGGTAAAGACGATCTCGCGCGTGCGCTCATCAAGCGGCAACTCGAAGCGCAGCGGTTTTGCAGGGTACTGACGGCCAAATGCGAATCCGTGCAGACCACGCTTTCAGAAATTACGGAGCGCACCGGTGATCATCGGGCCCGGCTGGAAATTATGCGACAAAAGGCCGAGTTGTTCGGTGACGATAGTGACCGCGATGAAGCCGATACAGCGTTGTCGCCCGCGGACATAAGCGTGCGCGAAGAAGATATCGAGGTCGCGTTTCTCCGCGAAAAACAAAAGAGGACACAAGCATGAAACGCCCGGTGTTCTTAGAAGGAGTGCTCGTGGCCGGCATAGCAAGTGCGGCGGGTGCAATCTTATTCAGTATCGCGGGCACACTAGTGGCGGGCGGCATGGCGCTTCGACTGGTGGTCGCCGCTGTGAGTCTGGCGTACATCCTATATCTGTTACGTCGCAGCCAGCAACGAATTGGGCGCATCGTTTGTATCGCCGCGTGGCTCGTGGTGGCCGCGGGCGTTTGGATTGCAAATCCATCGCTTGTGATCTATATCGGTGCGCACATCGGCCTGATTTGGCTTTGCCGATCGCTGTATTTTTATTCGAGCGCGTTACCGGTTTTGGCGGATTTGGGTCTAAATGCACTAAGCGTTGCGGCGGCAGGCTGGGCTGTGATTCACAGCGGCAGCGTGGGCCTAAGTCTTTGGTGTTTTTTCCTCGTACAGGCCTTATTCGCCCTGATTCCAACGCAAGTAAAAAGGTCAAGTCGGTGCGGTGACCAACTGCATTCCGGGCATCGGAACCATGACAGATTTCAACATGCGCATCGGGCGGCAGAGGCCGCGTTGCGAAAACTTTCTGCTATCCATTCATCTCGAGAGGCATAACTCATGAAGACCGCACTTATCGCAATAGGATTACTAGCCAGTACGGCTACCACTGTGGCGTTCTACCCAAGCGGCACATCCCTAATTGGCCACGGTACCGAAATCAACGTTACCGCAGGCGGCGAGTTAGCGAGTGTCAACCCGCTCACGCTACAACGCCCGCAGATCGAAGTCGTATTCGTACTGGATACCACCAGTAGCATGGGCGGTCTGATTGAAGCGGCCAAAGAAAAGATTTGGTCGATTGCGACGACAATGGCGTCGGCGCAACCCGCGCCGGAAATCAAAATGGGGCTTGTGGCTTATCGCGATCGTGGCGATAGCTACATTACTCGAGTCGTAGATTTGTCGACCGATCTCGATTCGATGTACGCGACGCTCATGGACTTTCAACCGGTTGGTGGTGGCGACGGCCCTGAAAGTGTGAATCAAGCGCTGGCTGACGCCGTGCAGAAGATCAGTTGGAGCGAAAACTCCAATGCCTACAAAGTCGTATTCCTCGTCGGTGATGCACCGGCCCATATGGACTACCAAAACGACGTCAAATTTCCGGTTTCGATCGCCGCGGCAAAAAATAAAGGCATTGTCGTGAATGCAATCCGATGTGGAACCGACCCTCATACCCAGCAACAATGGCAACATATCGCGGAGCTTAGCGGCGGTCGCTATTTCGATGTGAACGAATCCGGGGATGCCGTCGTCATCGCGACGCCGTTCGACAAAGAACTCGCGATACTGTCAGAGGAATTGGATAAGACTAGGATTTACTACGGCAGCGCTAAAGAGAAGGCCAAGCAGGCGTTGAAAGTGGATGCGAGCCGTAAACTTCACAAATCGTCATCACTCGCTTCCCGCGCGCGCCGTGCGACATTTAATGCCTCGGAAACTGGGGCCGGAAACTTCTTAGGGGAAAACGAGTTGGTGGATGATATTGCCAGCGGCCGCATAGAATTTTCCGCGGTCGCGCCGGAATCGCTGCCAGCCGCGCTCCAGTCGATGGCTCCGGCCGAACGGGAAGCCGCCGTCAAGGAATCCGCCGAACGCCGCAACGACTTGCGTGCACAAGTACAACGGCTTGCGCAGCAACGCAAGGACTACGTAAAGAAAGAAATTGACGCAGTGGGGGGCGCAGCGAGTTCCCTCGACGACAAGATCTACAGCGTGGTGCGTGAGCAAGCGGAACAGAAAGGCATGCGATACGAATCCGATACGCCCGATTATTAGTCGATTGTTGTTTAGTATTATGAATCGATCCGATAGTTTATCGGATCGATTCTCGGTTTTATGGGTACCCCGGATAATTCGGTGTCATTAAGGGAATGCACAACGGCCGGGATAACAGCAAATACGACCGTCAATCGTGGGAGTCATATAGAGGCAGCGCCAATGCCAGAATGAAATGTTGCCTATAATTAACGGGTCAACACAAAACTCGTTTGCTTGTCGGGAAGACGAAGGTAATTTTGAGGAACAACTATGGGAAAAAAAAAGGGCAATAAATTTCCGTGGGGGATTTTGATATTTACCGGAATATTCGGTGCGGTGGGGGTATTCATGCTGGGTGTTGCTGGACTCAGTGTATATCAGATGGCGCAAATGCAGTCCTGGAAGCCCGTTCAGGCTGCGATACTTTCCACCGATCTATCGTCACACCGATCGGACGATTCCACGACTTACGAAGTGAAAGCTTCGTATTCGTATGAGTACGAAGGGGTCGCGTATACGGGTGCGCGGGTGGGTATATCCGGTTCCGCGGACAACATCGGCGATTGGCATAAGCAGTGGCATCGCCGGCTGGCGCACGCCCAGAATCAACAAATACCGGTGACCGTGTGGGTGAATCCGGACGACCCCGCGGAGTCCATTATCGATCGGGAATTGCGTTGGGGTCTGCTCGGATTCTCGATGCTGTTTGTCGTGGTGTTTGGCGGAGTTGGCGTCGGCGGCTTTTGGTTTGCATTTCGGAAGCGTACGCCACAGGTCAACGGTGTTGCGGAGTGGCAATCGAAACCGGATTGGCGGGCTAACCGCATTCGTTCAGATGCGAAAGCCGGGGTATGGGTATTGTGGGGGTTCGCGATCGTCTGGAATCTAATATCGAGTCCGTTGCTGTTCGTGTTTCGAGACGAACTGGAACAGGGCAATCACGCGATATGGATCGGATTGCTGTTTCCGATCGTAGGAGTAGGCCTGCTGTTATACGCAATTAAGAAAACTCTCGAGTGGCGTCGATTCGGTGTGACGCTACTACGTCTTCGTCCGTTTCCCGGTGAAATCGGTGGCATGGTGGCGGGTTATATCGATGTCAGACTGCCTTACGATCCGCACCTAAAGGCTGAGTGTGCATTGTCCTGCACTCGTCACTACTGGACTCGGTCCGGCGGCAAACACAAAAACCGCCAGGATATTGTGTGGCAGGATCGGCAACCCGCACGTGTCGAGTCGGGTGCGAACGGAACCCGCCTGAGTTTCGAATTTAGGACGGAGTCGGGTACTCCTGCAACGAGCATGGAATCCGGCGATCATCATACTTGGACGCTATCGATCGCCGCCGAACTACCGGGCGCCGATCTGGCCCGTAATTTTGAGATCCCGGTATACGACACCCAGGCTGAGTTTGGCCCCGACAGCGCGGGCGCCGAAGAGTCGGATATATCGACTAGCGGTGACGATCGCCTGGTGGCGTCGTGGTTCGCGGCGCCGCCTGCACCCGCACCCACCGGCGTTACCTCAGCGCCAGTTCGCCCCGATATCGATATTCCCAATGACGTTGTACAGATAACCGAACGCGGCGACGATCTCGAACTATTCTTTCCGCCGTTTCGGAATCGTGGTGTAGCTGCTGCTGTCTTTATCATGGGTCTGGTATTCACGATTGTAGGGCTGGCGATGTTTCTGTATCGCGGCACATGGGGTGTTCCAATCATATTTCCTATCGTATTCTTTCCAATTGGGGTGCTGTTGTTGCTCTGCGCTATTTATATTTTCGGCAATTCGCTTCGCGTCAACGTTTCACGATCGGGCATAGCTACTATGCGGCGTATTGTGGGTATGTCGTTTGCGAATCAAATTGGTGCGGGCGATGTTGTCGCGATGAGTAAATCGATCACCATGCAATCGTCCAGCGGTAACGAGCATAGGGTGTGGTACAGCGTGAAGATCGAAAAGCGTGAAGGCGGCAGTATTACCGTCGCGGATGGATTGCCGAGTTCGAGTTCCGCGGAACAGGTAATAATGTCGATCAGCGAGGCACTAGGCACCGAAGTACCGCGCGTCGATGCCCGATCGACACCGCGAGCTTTTGCAAAACTTAAGGTGCGAGCTCAGGCTGCACAGTCGTTAGGGCGATCGCTACGTTGGGTAAAGTGGATTGGGAACATAATAGTCATTGGCGTTCTACTATTCTTTTTGCGCGATTTTCTTCCGAATTTTCGCGAACTGTTCGACTGGTAATTCTACCTGTAGACCATCCGGCGCCCTAGCATAGGATTGTGTTCGATCCGCCGGCCAAGCGATAATCGTCCGCTCGCGGTAGCCACCCGCAAAACTAAAAGAAGATCCCCGATCGGAGGGAGAGGATGACCAACGAACATCGCTATGTTCCGAAACTCAAGGAACAGCTGGCATCAGGTAGGATCGACCGCCGGGAATTCTTGCGTTATTCGACGTTGCTCGGCGTAAGCGCAACGACGGCCTACCAATTCGCGAATAAAGTTGCAGGTATTCCGCGGGCCATGGGCACGGCACACGCGCAGAACATGCCGCAAGGCGGCACTTTACGATTCGCAATGCGTTGCCCTGAAATCAAGAATCCCCATAATTATCAGTGGATTTACGATTCCAACATTGCTCGGCCGGTCGTGGAGTATCTCACCTTGACCGATGTAGACAACGTTACTTACCCGCATCTGTTGGAAAAGTGGGAGGCCAGCCACGATCTTAGATCATGGCAACTGCATTTGAAGAAAGGCATCAAGTGGCATAATGGTCGAGCGTTTACAGCCGATGATGTGGTCTGGAACCTCCAGCATGTGCTCGACCCGGCTAACGGTTCTTCGGTAGTCGGATTGATGAAAGGCTATATGATGCAGGAATACGATAGCGGCGGGACCAACGACGATGGCAGCCCGCGCATGGCAAACCGACTTTGGGACGCCAGTGCGATTGAAAAGGTCGACGATCACACCGTCCGTCTGAATCTCAAGACCGCCCAGGTGGCGGTCCCCGAGCATTTATTTCATTACCCGCTGGCTATTCTAGATCCGGAAGAAAACGGTGAGTTCGGCCCGGGGTCGAACGGCACGGGGCCCTTCGATTTGGTCGAATACGAAGTTGGCATAAAGGCCGTATTAATGGCACGCGATGATTGGTGGGGTGGTAAGCCCTATCTCGACAGCGCCGAGTACATCGATCTCGGTGACGATCCGTCGGCGTATATGTCTGCCCTTGCATCGCAGCAGGTGCACGGCTTTTATGAGGGCGATATCAATCAACTCGCTGTGCTCGACAACCTACCCGGCATTGTGATTCATATCACCAGCACAGCGGCGACGGCGGTATTGAGAGTGCAGACCGACCGGCCCGAATTTAGGAACCCGAAAGCACGTCAGGCATTGCGCTACGCGATCGATTCAAAACGCGTTACGGAATCGGCGTTACGTAGCCTTGGCACCCCAGGGGAGCACCACCACGTTTGTCCGGTTCACCTCGATTATGCGGAATTGCCGTGGCACCAGCGTGACGTCGCAAAGGCCCGACGGCTTGCAGTCGAAACTGGACTGGACAAGGCGGACCTTGCCATTGCCTGCAAAAAAGATCCAGCGTGGGAATTGGCTGCAGTACAGTCCATGGTTGAGCAGTTGAAGGAGTCGGGATTGAACGTCAAGATCAATGTGATGCCGTCCACGCAATTCTGGGATAATTGGGATAAAGTACCAATGGGCTTTACCTCTTGGGCACACCGACCATTGGGATTTATGGTATTGAGTTTGGCCTACCGAACCGGTGTGCCATGGAATGAATCCCACTACACAAATCCGAAATTCGATGCGCTTTTAACCAAAGCGGAGGGAACGCTGGATGTCGAAAAGCGGCGTGAATTGATTAGAGAACTCGAGCAGATCATGCAGGCAGACGGCCCGATTGTACAGCCGGCATGGCGCTCGGTGTTTTCGCCGACCAGCAAAAAAGTGAAGGGTTTTGAAAAACATCCAACCCAGTATCTGTTCTTGGAACGATACGCTATCGAAGCCTGACATTATCAATTTCCCCACACTGAAAGCGGGACTTCGGTCCCGTTTTCGTTTTCCAATCTTGAGGCTATGTTATGCCGCGTGATGCGCGTTACGATTTGTTGTTCGAGCCAGTGCCAATTGGTCCCGTCACTGCTCGGAACCGGTTCTATCAAGTTCCGCACTGCACTGGTATGGGATATACGATGCCACAAACGGTGGCGGCGATGCGCGCGATCAAGGCGCAAGGTGGCTGGGCCGTGGTCTGCACCGAATACTGTTCGATTCATCCGTCGTCCGATGACAGCCCGTACGCGTTTTGCACGTTATGGGACGAGCGAGACGTACACCACCACAAACTTATGACCGATGCGGTGCACGAGCACGGGGCACTCGCAGGCGTGGAGTTATGGCACGGAGGGATGCATGTGAATAACCGATTGTCGCGGCATATATCGCTTGCACCCTCCGACTCTATGCCGTACCACGCGCATCCAATGCAAGTGCGGGGAATGGACAAACAGGATATTCGTGAGTTGCGGCGATGGCACGTTGTGGCGGCGCGGCGCGCCCGGACTGCAGGATTCGATATCGTTTATGTATACGCCGGACACGATTACTTGCCGTTCCAGTTCCTATCGCGCCGCCACAACCGCCGCCATGACGAGTATGGTGGTAGCCTTGAGAATCGTGTTCGCCTGCTACGCGAACTGATCGAGGAAACCAAGGAAGCGGTCGGGGACCGTTGCGCGGTCGCGGTTCGCCTCGCAGTCGACGAATTGCAGGGCGCTGACGGAATTACCTGCGAAGGCGAAGGTCGCGATGTAGTCGCTATGCTAGCGGATTTGCCGGATCTGTGGGACGTAAATGTGAGTGGCGTCGAAAACGACTCGTGCAGTGCGCGCTTTTCGGAGGAGGGATTTCAGGAAGCTTATATCGGTTTTGTAAAAAGCCTTACCACGAAACCGGTCGTTGCTGTCGGTCGCTATACCTCACCCGATCGGATGGTGTCGCTGGTACAGCGTGGCGTGTTGGATTTTATTGGTGCGGCCAGACCCTCGATCGCAGATCCATTCCTGCCCATGAAAATTGAACAGGGCCGGCTCGATGAAATCCGCGAGTGTATCGGCTGCAATATCTGCCGGTCCGGCAACAATGAAGGGGTGCCGATTCGTTGCACACAAAATCCGACTATGGGCGAAGAATGGCGACGCGGCTGGCACCCCGAAGTCATACCGCCAAAAACATCGGAAAAAAGCGTGCTTGTGGTGGGTGGCGGACCGGCCGGTCTCGAGGCGGCTCGTGCATTGGGCCAGCGCGGCTACACCGTCACCTTGGCAGAAGCCGCCACCGAACTGGGCGGCCGCATCAACCGCGAGTCGCGATTACCCGGTCTATCGACGTGGGCACGGGTCCGTGATTGGCGCATCGGCCGATTGCACAATTTGCCCAATGTCGACATTTACCTGGGCAGCCAAATCGACGCGTCACATGTGGCCGAATTTGCTGCCGATCACACTTTGATCGCCACCGGCGCATACTGGCGCCGCGACGGTCAAGGGACACACACACCATTCGGCGTGCCGGGTTGCGGCGAGGCGAACACACTTACCCCGGATGAGATCATGGCGGGGTCGCAAGCGACCGGTCCGGTACTCATTTATGACGATGACCATTATTACATGGGTGGCGTGCTGGCCGAACAACTCGCAACCGCCGGCCTCGAGGTCCGCCTGGTGACACCGCACGCGATACCTTCGAGTTGGACATCGATGACTGATGAACAAGGTTTTGTTCAGCAGCGCCTTCTTCGCTGTGGCGTGAATCTCATAGTCGGACACGTACTTGAGGAATTCGATGGTTCCCGAGTCCGTATTTCATGTGTACACACACGGCGGACTCAACGAGTCGAGTGTGCGACACTGGTACCGGTTACGATGCGCGACGCCGACGACCCATTGTATCGTGCGCTTACTGAGGCCGACACTAATGCGATCACTGCATTGGGCGATTGCGCAGCGCCCGGTGCCATTGTGCACGCGATTTACGCCGGCCATCGGTTCGCTCGAGAATTCGACAGTACTGTCTCGACAGAACTGCTATTTCGCCGTGAGCGGGCAGAGTTATGAGGTGGGTATTGCCGGCGGATTACTTTTACAGGGGTAGGTATGAGCGAACAACGTTCCAGCCGGCGAAGCCGGCGCCAGGCTCGCGGTGGCTCCCATTATGCTGGTGGCGTCAGCCAGCCTCCGTGGTCAGAAGTACACAATTCATACCCGATATTCGAGATTCTCGGTGCGGAGCCGATTGAGGCCCTACATCGAGCGTCGCTGAGGGTGTTGGGGGAATTTGGTTTAGAAATTTTACACCACCCAACGCGAGAGTTGCTGCGCCGTGAAGGCGCGGAAATTGACGGCGAACGTGTCCGTTTTCCCGGTGATATGGTGGAGGAGAAGGTCGCGCTGGCGCCGGCCGAGTTTACGCTGCATTCGCGCAACTCAAAGCGTTCGGTAACAATAGGCAACCATCAAACTGTATTCTGTGCAGTCGGCGGCCCTGCGTTCGCGACCGATATCGACCGCGGCCGGCGTGCAGCGAATCTTGCGGATATGCGCGATTTTACGCGGCTCGTGCATATGTTAAATGCAATTCATGTCGAAGGCGGCGGCGCCGTGGAGCCGACCGACCTGCCAGTCGAAACACGGCATCTCGATATGTATCGCAGCTTTATCGAGTTGACCGACAAACCATGGTGCGGTTACGGATTAGGCGCATTCCGCGCGGACGACGCGATCGACATGACGGCCATCGCACTCGGTACCGATCGCGACGGACTACGCAAGAGGCCGGCGACGTTAACCGTCATAAATTCAAACTCGCCGTTACGACTGGACGGTCCTATGTCGGAGGGATTGACTGCGTTCGCTGCTGCCGGTCAACCGGTTGCGGCCACACCGTTTACATTATCGGGCGCGATGGCGCCGATTACCGTGGCGGGCGCAAGCGTACAACAAAATGCCGAAGCGCTCGCGATGATCGCAATCGCGCAGTGCGTAAACGCCGGTGCGCCGGTAATATACGGCGGTTTTACCTCCAACGTCGATATGAAAAGCGGATCACCGGCATTCGGTACACCCGAATACGCACAATCCGTGTTGATCGGATGTCAGTTGGCGCGACGTTACGGGGTGCCGTTTCGAACCAGCAATGTGACCGCGTGCAACAGTGTCGATGCACAGGCCGCGTATGAATCGCAAATGTCATTATGGCCCGCGATCCTCGGGCATGCGCACTTGGTAAAACATTGCGCCGGCTGGCTCGAGGGCGGCCTGACTGCATCGTTCGAAAAGTTTATCTTGGATGTAGAGATGATTCAGATGCTCGCGGCATTTCTGAAGCCGCCTGCCATTGATTCTGAGTCGGTTGGC
>JAOTWM010000672.1 GCA_029862885.1 Gammaproteobacteria bacterium | reverse complement strand
GAGATGCTAGAAATCGTCAATTCTTTCGTCGAGGGCGTCGCCGGGATCGCGCGTGGAAGCGTGGAGATCGCCGCAAACTTCCTCGAGGGGGCGCTCGGCCGTGGTGTCCCCGTGGCCATCGGATTCCTCGCCAATCAGGTGGGCCTGAGCGGTATCGGCCGCAGGATCGGCGAGATGATCGAGCGCGTCAGGGCATTGGTCGACAGAGCGCTGGACTGGCTTATAGATAAGGCGGTACGGCTCGGGACTTCGTTCTTGAGATCGCTCGGAGTTGGGAGCGGTGAAGAAGAGAGCGAAGAGGGAGGTGTCGAAGCGGGACATGACTGGCGCGACGAGGAAGGCGTGTTTCATGAAGAGGGTCATCAGCACAAAGTCACGTTCAATGGATCCAATATTCTTGTCGCCAGCGAAGACCCGATTCGGCTCGAAGACTTGAAAAATGAACGAGAACAACGTAGTGGCCCGTTAAATGACGAGCAGTTGGCGTCATTCAATGCTGCCGTTGGGTTAAAACCCGAGCTCGAAACATTAACCGATGAGTTTTCACAGGCTCAAATGAATAATGATGCAGCTCAAATGTCGGAAAAAGAAAGACTAATTCGAGAAAAGCTGCAAACCATGGCTAATCATCTACAGGACGCCGATTTATTTCTGGGCCGAGCGCCTTTGGATCCCACACATGTAACCTTTGCTCCAGTTAGTGGTAAGGCGGGAACAGTAACTGCAGAACCACTGACCCGGGTCCCCGGTAATACACAGGGAGAGGCCCAATCGGGAGGAGGCCCGGATCTGCAAGGTTGGGAGTACGTTCACAATGTCAACAGTATGAGTTATATCCTGGACTCTCAGGGAAAACCCATGACAACAAGCACGGGAAGATTACGGTTGTCGAAGCCATATAAGAAAGTTCACGTCCTCAGCCATCACTTGCATGGCCCCCTGCGGTACTGGAATTTGACCCCCGGAGAACAGGTAATGAATTCAGCCTTCCTGAGCGCTTTTGAGCAAACTCTTAAGGACGAGACAAGCGCCGATAAAACCTACTCACTCTCGGTTACCCTAAATTACTACAGCAATCAGAACCGAGTGAAGTCGATTATTCAGGGAAGTCGAACATTGTCCGCCCAAGATTCAGATTTTGCCGAAACGGCAACAGTCACTTTTGGAGAGAAAAACGCGCAAACCGGCAATTACGGCACGCAAACAATTACGGTTGATGGGACACCTCTTCCTAATGTTGAGGGAGCGTCCCTGGACTTTACGGTCAGGCATTTAAAATCTGCCATAGATAGAAATGTGGATAGCTGGTCAGACAGGTCACAAGTTAAGATTTGGAGTGCATACAGGCGCGATCACATCAATCGCGATTTACAACTTCGATTGGGTGATACCATATTAAGTGAATTGCACCAGCACTATTTGCAAAAAATTGGGCAGAAGTTTGGTGATTAGTCAATATTTTTAGATCAGTAAACGATCGCATCGAATGAACAGATTTCTTTTAGCGCTCGATTAATGTAAGGAGAAGCACAATGAAATCCTTTTTTACCTTAATTGTCGCATTGGCAGTCATTGCCGCAATAGGCGCCCTACTCTACGGCGGCTATCTGGGGCTGATTTATCTATGGCAGGTTTACGCCGGACTCGATGAAGTGATTCGCATCGTCTTGCTGTCGGCGATGGCTGCCGTCTTGTTGAGCGCCTTTGTGATAGCGGGCGCAATCAAATCGGCTGGGCAAGCCGCGGTCAGGAACCAAATGGGCGAGGCCAAGTTAGGACTTTATAAGTCCTTGGTCGAAGCATATGCGACCTACTTTACGGCTTCGGACCAGTCATCGCCGGCGACGATATTCGCCAAGCTGGAAGCACTGCAGGCCGAGCTGCAGATTCTATCGTCGAGCAGCGTGTTGGAAAGCCACGGCAGGCTTGCAGCCGCTTTGCGCGACCGGCAGCCGCGGGAGCGGATCGAGGATTTGTTTCGAAAGCTGGTGAAAAATATTCGCCGCGATATGGGCCATGGCGCGCAGTACGACGAGTCCCGGTTGAAATTCCTGATTACCACCTCGGGGCCCGGAGATCAAGGCCGCGTCAGTCCAGGCGTCACACCGTGATCCGGCATTTCAGCTTTTAAGTCGGTTGACACGGATCGCGGCATGCGGGACGCATTGTTTGGCTGTCCGGTGAAACCGCACCGTTTTGGCTTTCAGATCGATTGAAAGGGAGAACGGCTGACAGGCCGCAACGTTCGCCCGCCCGACGAACCGGCGCCAAGGCGAATAAGCGACGGGTCGTTCGAAACTTCAAGTTCGCTCGGCTGCCGCAGCCGCAACCACCCTAAAACTGTTCAAACCCG
>JAOTWM010000671.1 GCA_029862885.1 Gammaproteobacteria bacterium | reverse complement strand
GAGCGATTTTGGCGCCGCACGGCCGATACCGACCAAGTGCTGCGGCTCGCCGAGTCGCTGCAGGAATACCACTGGGTGTACGGTGCGGGTGTCGATGTGAGTGATGATCGCGTCGGTGACGATGGTGTTGTTGAACGGCGCCGCCGTCAATTCGGAAACATGCTGCTATCGAGGTATCCGATTGTGTCTACGCGAAATCATTTGCTTCCGAAGTATGCGAGCCTCGGGCCGCTGAGTATTCAGCGTTCGGCGCTCGAGGGAGTGATCGATATTGCCGGACACATGCTGCGCTGTTACGCCGTGCATTTAACGCATCTCACCGCGATGACGCGCTTGGTACAGGTCGCGAAGCTGCTGGAAATTCACGATAGTGCGGTGCGAGAAGGCGGGCCGATAACCGGTGCGTTGGAGGCAGCCGGACTCGGTGACCAAGGTATCGAGCCTGCGATGCCGGCGGAGGCGATCATCATGGGGGATTTTAATTTTGAGCCGGATTCGGAAGAATACACACAGTTGGTGGGCCCGATGTCGTCGTATGGGGGCCGGGTCACGAACCCGGCGGGATTCGTCGACGCGTGGACCGCACTCGGCCATCAGCTCGATACTGGCACTACATCGGATATCGATTCCCGGCCCGCGCGTGTGGACTATTGCTTTGTGTCGACCAGCCTTAAAGATTGCCTGCGCTCGATAAGCGTAGACACTGCCGCGCAGGGTTCCGACCATCAGCCGCTCTGGATCGAATTTGATTTCTAAAGACGCAAGCTGCACTCCTAATCACTGGTACCGCGTTGCGGGGGTTTTGCGCGGGTGCCTCGGATTGTGGGTGTTGCTCGTGATTTCGTTCCCGGCCCAATCCCAACAAGAATATATTCTCTCGACGCCGCCTTGGAAGTCACCACAAGAAAGCCGCGCAATCTACGAGCCGATAGCGCAATACCTTTCGACCGTGCTGGGATTCACGATCACTTATCACCGCCCCGACAACTGGCTAAGCTATCGTGATGCGTTGCATAACGATTCCTATGACATCGTATTCGACGACCCGCATTTCGTGAGCTACCGCATCGAGCACTACGGTCATATCCCGCTGGTCAAAATTCCGGGCGAAGTGATATTCGCGGTGTTGGGCAGAAAGAACGATCAGGAGATTACCGAGTATCGCGACCTCGCGGGTCGCACCTTGTGCGGCCAGGGGCCGCCGCACCTCGGTACGTTACGATTCCTGCAGCGGTTCGAGAACCCCCTGCGACAGCCAATTCTATTGCCGACGTCGGGTTGGCGTGAATCATACGCCGCCGCCCTTGATGGGCGTTGTCACGCCGGTATCGTGCCAATGGAGGCACTGGCGCGGATTGATAAACACCAAGTCCGGGTTCTGTATTTGACGGACGGCACTCCGGGCCCGGCGTTCACGGCCGGTCGTCGCGTCAGCGAATTCGTGCGCGAGCAAATCGTCGCGGCGCTCACGACTTGGGAGGCCCGTCAGCCGACGCGCCAGATGCGTGCCCAATACGACGCCAACTCGTATGCCATCGCCGATGCGGAAGAATACCAAGGGTTGCACGAGATGCTGGACAGCGTATGGGGTCGGCCCGGTCCTATCCTTGAATTGGGGATGGGCACCAATATGTCGCATTGCTTGGCCCTTCACGGATTAGCTGGAATAGGCATCCAGTTTCCGTCCGATTCTTCAGATTCAAAGCTTGCATATCGCTAATGCGGCGTGGAAAATGCCGTGCGGCCCGTGGTTCAGTATTGTCGCTGCGCGACGTAAAAACTACCTTCACAAACACTAATAAGAGGATAAATCATGTATTCAAGCATTCGCCGTTACACCACCAATTCCAATGACGCCGCTGCAATTGTAGACATTGTGCCCCAAAGCAATATCGCAGAACTTATCCGCGCCATCCCTGGCTGCGTCGCCTACTATATGGTCAATGGCGGTGAGGGAACAGTCGCGACCGTCAGTATATTTGAAGACCAAGCCGGCGCTGACCAGTCCAATGCGGTTGCGGCCGACTGGGTAAAAGAAAATATTCTGCCGTCTTATTCCATGAGTCCGCCCGAGATTACGGCGGGTGAAGTTGTTATTAGTGCGTGACTTAAGCGCTTGCAGATCGGCTTAAGGCTCCGATGCCGGTTCGAACCGACTCGGCATCGGTAGTTTTTCGGCGATTGTTTCATGGATATACAACAACGCTGGCACCAGCAATAACACCAGCAAAGTAGCGAAACCGAGTCCGAATGCGATCGATGTCGCCATCGGAATGAGGAATTGCGCTTGCAGGGATGTCTCGAATAACAACGGTGTGAGCCCGCCTATCGTTGTTAATGACGTTAACAGCACGG
>JAOTWM010000670.1 GCA_029862885.1 Gammaproteobacteria bacterium | reverse complement strand
GACCAAGTACGTGAAATAGGCAGAAAAGCAACAGCAGTGGAGCTAGATCAGACACAAACCGAATCCATCGACTCCGCGGTTAGTACCATCGCTAAAGAAATGGGAAGACTGGATATCCTCGTCAATAATGCCGCCTGGAATGTAGCGGTTCCCTTTCCAGATCTAGAAGCCTTAACACCTGAAATATGGGATCGAATTCATCACACGAATCTTCGAGGTCCTTTTCTCGTATCGCGGGCCTGTGCGCCTCTTCTTCGGAAAAACGGCAGTGGCAGGATAATAAATATTTCGGCATTTATAGGTCTCAGTCCCGAGGGAAGCAGTATTGCGCATGCAACAGCAAAAGGCGGTTTAATTCATCTCAATCGCTGTCTAGCAGTGGCAATGGCACCTGATGTCACCGTTAACAGTGTTGCTCCGGGGTTAATGGAGGGAACAACCATGTTTAATCGTATTCCCTCCGAGGCAACGGAGAAATTTAAGGAAAGAGCAATTCTTAAAAGACATACTCAGCTTCAAGATGTAGCAGATCAGGTAATCACATTTTGTAAAGCTGATTCCGTTACCGGCCAAGTACTGGTAATCGATGGGGGCCTCGTATTTCACTAAAGGTTATAAATAGCCGAGAATCGCCTAACAAGCGCATGCAGTCGGACGTGGCCATCGGCCACGCCGCTGATGCGAGACGTTAGGCCGCGAAGCAGGAGAAAAGATGGACCAGTTTATCGAAGTCATCGGATCGTCCACTTTGACCGAGTCGGTCTCTAGATATCGCGCCCAGATTACGCTCTCAGTTCGGGCGGCCTCCCGCGAGACCGCTGGAGAGGAGGCCTTGGACCTCCGTGACAAATGCGTCTCCACGCTTAGGGAAGCTGGCCTCATCCAAACGGAAATTCAAGAGGGGGGATCCGAAATTTGGCGCCCTTGGTTTTTGAAGAAGCAAGCCGGCCAAGAAACCTCTTTTCGGCTTCTGATTTCGTGCGATGAGATGGAGCGATTGTATAGAGCGCTTGGCGAGCTCGAACATATCGTTGCAGATAAAAAGCGACATACCATTTCAGTATCTATGAATCGACCGGTATTTGCCGCATCTGAGGATGATCGACGAGATGCCCAACGATGCGCCATTTCAGCCGCTAAAGAACAAGCCGAAGTGTTGGCGGCAGAGGCAGGGTTAAGGTTGCTAGACATTCTCCAGATTGAGCAGCTTCAGCAAAAATACTCGAGATCCGGCGCCTTTGGGGACGAGGATTGGGGCTTTTTAATGGTCGGCAGTGCGGAGGAAGCAGATGCGGGACAAGGAAGTGCCCCGCTTGAAACTACCACACGCGAAACAACGGTATCTTATAGAGTCAGGTTTGGTGCAAGCGCGCCCTAACAATGCGCCGCAGCGGACGCGGATTAGACGCGAGCTGCTTTCCTTGATGGACCGTCAGCGCCGCTGACCTCAATCGTTTGCCGGAAAACACGGTATACCCCATCAACATGAGCATCCATGAAGAACATAGAGCGCACCGCGTCGGCTGGTTGCGAGCCGCTGTCCTCGGAGCGAACGATGGAATCGTCTCTACCGCGAGTCTCATCATTGGTGTTGCCGCGGCCGAAACAACGCAGGACGCCATACTTCTTGCGGGTGTGGCAGGTTTGGTTGCCGGCGCAATGTCGATGGCAGCCGGCGAATACGTCTCGGTGAGTTCCCAGTCGGATACTGAAAAGGCCGATCTTGAGCTTGAAAAACGATCTCTTGAGCAAAACCCGGATTACGAAAGAGATGAGCTTGCGAGCATATATGTTCAGCGGGGTTTGACGCCGCAACTCGCAGGCGAGGTTGCAGCTCAACTGATGGCACGGAATGCACTGGAAGCCCATGCTCGGGAGGAGATAGGAATAACTGAGGGCGCGAAAGCCCGGCCAATCCAGGCGGCCCTGGCGTCTGCTGGGACATTTACGATTGGTGCAGCGCTGCCGCTGTTCACAGCTTGGGTAGTGCCTCTATCTCATCTGATCGGCGCGGTTGCATTTCTTTCAATCGTCTTCCTCGCCGTATTGGGTGGAGTTGCTGCCCGTGCAGGCGGTGCTCCAGTGCTGAAAGCATCAATCAGGGTAAGTTTTTGGGGTGCATTGGCGATGGCACTAACGGCGGGTGTTGGACGGCTGTTCGGGGTTGTTGCGTGAGCTGGGTTCCCGCTAACAAATGGCCGCAGCCGACGCGCAAAAGCGCACGGCTGAACCTCGATGTTAGGTGCCATGGAGCCCAAAAAAGCACCAATGGCGGAATGGTCGAAGCCGAAACGTCGTTGCAAGAGTGGTTGCACGGCGCGAGGGATTCTCGTGCCAGGTATTGAATCGCGACCAA
>JAOTWM010000669.1 GCA_029862885.1 Gammaproteobacteria bacterium | reverse complement strand
CGCCTGGGGCAACTGGTTCGAGTCAATGGGCGCCGCGGTTGTCGATGGTGGCAATCCGGTCGGTACATCGAACACGGTGCACAGCGATGGACGCGTCACCGCCGACGGCGGCTCGAACCCGGCGAGCGGCTACAGCCTGATCGAGGCAGAAGGCGTTGAGGACGCAATCGCGAAGGCGAAGGCTTGCCCGATTCTGCGGGCGGGCGGCAGCGTCGAACTCGCTGAAGCAATCGATATGTAGGTCGGCGATGGCCGGGCCGCAAGGGCCCGGCCACGTGATTCGGCTGCGTCCCAAATCCCGCCCGGCGATTACGTGCCTCGGATCGGCAAGAGCAGGCGCGTTCGTTACGGTTCCCTCCGGGCCGCTCATGGTTCGAAATCCTCTGACGGCATACACTATACGATCTCCGACTGTCACAGAATTACAAGCAACCGCGAATGGCCTGCGACCTGAAGATCTCACGCCGAGATTTTATTAACGGTATCGCGTTTGGAGCGGTTGCCGGGGCTGCCCTGAACCCGGCCGAGGTTCTGGCTGCCGCGGCACGTGGCGGAGCGTATCCGCCGAGTTTAACGGGTTTGCGCGGAGCACACGCGGGGTCATTCGAAGTTGCGCACGCAGTTTCCCTGGCGGGCGCGCAGTTCGCTCGTCCGAAGCGGCAGACAGACTCATTATACGATCTTGTCGTGGTAGGCGGCGGCCTGTCCGGCCTTGCCGCCGCGTTTCGCTACCGTCAGCGTGCAGGCGAATCCGCAAGAATACTGGTGCTCGACAATCACGACGATTTCGGCGGACATGCCAAGCGCAATGAATTCGAGGTGGATGGCCATCAACTGATTGGCTATGGCGGCAGTCAGTCGATCGATAAACCGAGCAGTTTTTCACCCGCTGCGCGTCAGCTTCTCGTCGATGCGGGTATAGAGGTCGAACGCTTCTATAATTATTTTGATCACGATTATTTTAAAAGCCGTCAACTTGGCAGTGGCGTCTATTTTAGTCGCACCGAATACGGTAAAGACGTAACCGCGCCGAGCGTAATCGACACATTTAGTGGCCCGGCTACAAAACGGATCGAGCAGGCTGTGAGCGTTTATCCGTTCGATGATCAGGCAAAAGCCTCGTTGCTTGGGTTACTGCAAAACGACAGGGATTATCTCGCGGGCGGTTCCAGGGAGGAGAGAATCAGTCGGCTGCGTCGGATGAGCTACCGGGATTACCTGCTGAACGTGGTCGGCGTCAGCGATGACGTTTATTACCTGTTTCGGGACAACATTCGCGGGCTGTGGGGCGTGGGTTGGGATGCTCTGTCCGCCCTGGAAGCCTATCGTCAGGGTATGCCGGGGACGCAGGGCCTGGGTATTGGCGAGCTGCCGGTCAGCAGTCACGGTATCGACGAACCCTATATATTTCACTTTCCGGACGGTAATGCCGGTGTTGCCCGAGCCCTTGTCCGGCGCCTGATTCCTGAAGCCGTCCCTGGCGACACGATGGAAGATCTGCTTGGCGCGCGAGTCAGATACGACGTCCTCGATGCATCGAGATCCCGGACTTGCATTCGCCTGCAAAGCACGGCCGTGGATGTGCGACACACTAATGATCAAAAGCAGGTGGACGTCACGTATGTCTCAGATGAAGTGCCTTATCGTGTGCGCGCAAAACATGTGGTGCTGGCGTGCGACAACGCCATGATTCCCCACATCTGTCCCGAGCTGCCGCACGAACAAGCCGAGGCAATTGGTTACGCAGTCAAGGTGCCGTTGGTCTACATTAGCGTTGCCGTTCGCAATTGGCGAGCATTTGCCGACTTGGGCTTCTACAGTATTTCCATTCCAAAGCCACTACTCATGCATTCTTTCGGCATGGATTTTCCGGTCAGTATGGGCGGCTACCGATTCACACAAAACCCGGACGAACCCACGATCTTGCACGGCACCTACGTTCCGACGGTTCCTGATCAGGGATTGTCGGCGCGAGAGCAACACGAGCGGGGACGTCGCCAGCTTTACAGTAAGACGTTTGCCGAGTTCGAGACGAGCATCGTCGGCCAGATACAGGGTGCTCTCGCCCCCGGTGGATTTGATGCGGCTCGGGACATAGCTGGCATTACCGTCAATCGCTGGCCGCATGGGTATGCGTACGAGTACAACGATCTCAGCGACCCCGAAGGATGGGGGCCGGGCGAAGGTCCGCATGTTCGAGGAAGAGCGCAGATTGGCCGGATCTCGATTGCCAACGCGGACGCCTCGGCGTTTGCTTACATCAATGGCGCATTCGACGCCGCCGATCGCGCTGTCAACGAACAACTGATTGTCAGCTAGTCACTGTGCCCTGACTGATGCGCCGCAACACGCGCGAGAA
>JAOTWM010000668.1 GCA_029862885.1 Gammaproteobacteria bacterium | reverse complement strand
GTGCCTCCGAAGGCCAAAATGTTAAACCGGCCACCCCGGTTTGGCTCGTGGCCTCGTCCAGCTCCTGGTCGGTATCCTGCAGGGTGTAGCGGTAGAAGGACTCGAGCTTGGGCGAGTGGGTCCACCGAAGATCCGAAAACAGGCGCAGATCCTCGCGACTGGGAAATTCCTCCTGGTCGGTGTGAGTGACGGTATTGGTGAATTGGTACTGGCGTCGCGAGCCGAATATGAACCGCGAGTCGAAATTTGCCGTGTCTGTACTGATCGTGGTCTCCCTGATGGGCAGGCCGGGGCTGCCGGTGCGTGACTCCTGGCGAATGGTCTGATAAGAGAGTTGAGCGAAGCTGCCCGGCCCTAATGCCTTGTGAGCACGGACGATCGCCTGATCGATCGTGTCATCGACCACCACATCAAGCCCATCGCCCTCAGAGTGTGACCGGGAAGCTTCTACCGACAGCGATACGGGCGAGAACGGTTCATGCAAAAAAAAGTTGGCGCCATATTTTTCGTTGGTTTGTATAAAGCGGTCAGCCAGGCCGATAGAGACCGACGGATTCAGGCGCTCATAATACAATTGGAATGGATAAGGTTTTTCCTCGAGGAAACGCAGGCGGGCCAGAAAATTAAAAAACCCGTCGTCGGCATCGTTGGACTCGTCATTCGTCTCCAGATCACTCTGCACAAACAGTGGTCCGCCGCCGATATCCAAGTTAAGGAAGTCGGGGTGATACACATATCCGTGTCCTAAAAGGAAAAATTCTTCCTCAAACGATGAGCGCGTTTCTCGAGTCTTCTCCCCCCGAGTTTGCCCGATCGTGCGTTCGTCGAAATCATATCTCACCTCGACGTCGCCCTCGAAGCCAGTGAGACGAAAGGGAACAATTTCCTGGGCAACCGCGGTTGTTGGTGTACCACAGGCGGTAACCAACCCGGCAATCAGCGCGCCTAGACGTGGCCGAGAAAATGCGTGCATTCGTGATCCGATGATCCAAGCTGCCGTCTTGCCGATACTGACAGGAGGCGCATTAGAGGTCTATCCCTACGGCTCTCCGTTCACGTGCAAGACCTTATCGTTGATTCAATTCGGTCTCACTACCGACGGAATAGTCCAGGTCTTCCATCTTGCCGAAGCCGTACACGTTGACCTTGCTATCGCCAAACTGGCTGGCCACGAGAATCAAGTACTCTAATTTGAATTTTGGGGCGGCGTAGCGTTGAAATAAATGAGAATGATTATAGTCGATCACCACATCGGTCGGCATGTTTATGTTTTCCGGATTCTCTCCCGGCCCGCCGAAGAATAGCAATAGATTTCCCTCAGAATCAAAGATTTGGACATTCTCGAAAGCGGCGTCCACGACGTACATGAACCCGTTGCGATCCAAGCTAACGCCTTTGGGTCGTGCGAAGCTGCCGAAGCCGGTACCGATTTCGCCGTAGCTCCGAACGTACTGGCCATCCAGCGTGTATTTCTCGACACGAAAATTTCCGGTGTCTGTTATGTACAAATGCTGATCCTCCGAAACCGCGAGGTTCGTCGGGTAGTATAGTTCGCCCGTCTTTGAACCGGCTTCGGCAAAGTCAAATAGTGTTTCCCCCGTGTGCTTGTCCAACACCTCAATCCGGTGGTGTTTCATATCGGTGACGTACAGACGATCGGCCACGATTGCCACATCACCGGGCTTGAATTGGCCAGCCGCGCCGTAAGCGCTCACATACTGGTCGTTCTTGTCAAAGACTAAAATTTGTTCCCGTTCGGTGTCGGTAACGTACTTGTTTTCATCATCATCAATAGTGATATTGATGGGTTTTTTCATTTTTCCGCCGCCGGCGCCCGGCACCAGTTTGAATTTGTTCCGCGTGAGGTCGAAAACCGCGTATCCAGGGCCGCGGGTATCAACGACATAAAGCTTGCCGCCGTGTATCGCCACGCCGTAAGGCTTGCGCACGAGCGCCGGCTCCGTTGAGCGGTCGCCCAGAACGAATCTGGCAAACCTGCTTCCTGTGCCGGCCAGATCCTCAGGCTTGGAGAATGTGGTGAGGTATTGAATACGGGGCGGATTGGGCAGCGGCGGATAAAAAACCGGACCCTGTTCTTCGGGCACATGCGCGCAACCGAACAAGGTTCCGGCGACGAGGATTGCCGCAGCGGATGCGCGCGAGCGCATCCGCAACAGCACTGAGTATTTTGGTCTCTGGAGGTGTGACACGCTCACATCTTCATCATGGTCGCCATAACCGACCCCACCCCGACCGCGCAATGCCAATATGATTGACGTTGCGGCGGACGCTGCCCCGAGAGGCATTGTGAAACTTGAGCTGTCGCCTGCTACTTATCGTGACAGGTCAGGCACATTTGGCT
>JAOTWM010000667.1 GCA_029862885.1 Gammaproteobacteria bacterium | reverse complement strand
GCAGAAAACGACCCAAAAGAGACATAACTAAGCTGCTGCTAGCCAGGAATGTAAGCGCTTATTTTGTTGCCATCCAAGTCTCGGAAGTAGCCGCCATAGAACCCATGATCACCACGTGGCCCCGGGTCTCCTTCGTTATGGCCACCGAGCTCAGCAGCCTTCGCATGGAGCGCTATAACCTGCTCTTGGCTGCCAACCTTCAGAGCGATCATGACACCATTTCCGGCAGTCGCCGTGTTGTTGTCGAAGGGTGTTGTCACACATAGCGCCGTTTGCTGCCTCGATGGCCCCCACGCAGCCATAGAATCATGCATCCACAATCGATTGATCCCAATTGTCGCTAGCAATTCATCGTAGAATTGAATTGCGCGCACAAAATCGTTTGTTCCCACAGTTATATATCCAATCATTCTTGCTCCCGAAAATTTGCCGTTAGTAAGCAATTACCTCAAGCTGAACGTCCGTGGCGTCGACTGACTGAAACAGCACCTGGTAGGGGCTGTCGCAAAAATTTTACTAATTATCTAGTTTGGATTTGGCCATCTCCAGGCGAAGTAAAGCATAGCTAGCATCGTGACGACTTCCACGGTCGCAAAAAACACGTAAGAAAGAGGTGTAGTATCTCCGAGCGACGGCATCAGAGAGGGTACTACGACCCATAAAATAGACAGAGGTACTGCCACAAAATGCGCCCACCGATTTACTTTACGATTCAATATCTTGGAAAGTAGAACCATCACGATCACAACCTCCATCAGAACCGCAAATAGGAGCACTGTATTACCCGAAAGCTGCTGACTCATTTGATTCAAGAACTCCAAGTATCCTGGACGCAACATTCCCAAAATATCGGCGTAAATCATATTTAGCAGCACGAAAATCCACATGGTGGAGAGTATTGTTTTTCTTTCTACGTCAGTCATATCTCATTTGATCTCAATACGGTGTTTATAAATTTGGAAGCTAATATATCCATACACGAAACAAATAGAAATTGCGTAATTTTGTATTTCTGGTATACGTAAATCGATGAACTGGAACGCTGTGTCTTTTGACTGGAATCAAGTCCGTGCTTTTCTCGCCACCGTCGAGGAGGGTTCTCTGTCCGCTGCCGCACGTGCACTTAACCAGACACAGCCAACGCTGAGTCGTCAAGTCACTGCGCTGGAACGGGATCTTGGCGTTACGCTGTTCGAACGCGGACCTCGCACGATGGCCTTAACGGACACAGGCATTGAACTCCTCGACCATGTCCGCGCAATGGGCGAGGCTGCGGCACGACTATCCCTATCGGCCTCCGGGCAATCTCAGGCGATTGAAGGGCAGGTCAGTATTACAGCGACGGATATGACAGCAACTTACTTGTTGCCATCCGTTTTAATACAACTTCGCGAAAAGGCGCCGAACATAAACGTGGAACTCATTCCCTCGAATGACGTTCGTGATCTGATCAAGCGTGAGGCTGATATTGCTATTCGGCACCTTCAGCCTGAACAAGCAGATTTGATAGCAAAACGCGTTGGCAACTCATCGGCATACTTATATGCATCGCATTCTTATCTGGCACGTGTCGGCCACCCAACAAGTGTTGAGGATCTTTCGACACTGAACTTTGTCGGAATGTCACCAATCGAGAGGTTCATGCCGACTGTGTTTGAGTCCGGGCTCGAGCTGAAGGTGGAGCAATTCAAAGTTACTACCGCTAGTGGCACCGCACTCATCGAACTCGTCAGGCAAGGATTGGGCATCAGCATTCTTCCGCGCCATACAGCTAAGCTGTTTCCCGAACTGATCCCTGTACTGCAAGATCGCATCTCATTTCCCATTCCCATTTGGCTCGTCACTCACAAAGAACTTCATACCAGTCAACGCATCCGTGTTGTTTATGACCTGCTAAAAGTCTCGCTGGCTAATATGTTGTAACCACGCAGGGCGGCAAAGTTGGTAATCGCGCGTTGTCTACATGACCATAGAATTTGAGCTTTGGCATGCGAGCAATCGAACAAATCAGATGAAGGTCCGGTGTTGGCCGAGTGTCGTCACCCGCTTTCATGAACTGAGCGGCGGCTCTGGTGAAAACTGCCGCTAGAAGTCCTTTTGATCGATCCGACCTAAATCATTTCTCGAATGTTCCTTGACCTGCTGTTGTCGTAAATATTCCAAATCTTTCTTTCGTTTAGTCGCCATACTTTTGCAGTATACAAATACAGACCCTGCACCAATGGTCACGGCATAACGAATCAGGAGTGGAACGTCGAATGCCCAGACAGTGACTAAAATTACTACTATCAACATAATGAACATGCCGAATATCCTTTCGTCCAGATAATCGATACTCCAGTCATGTTGACGCTTAAATCCTTTCGCATGATCAA
>JAOTWM010000149.1 GCA_029862885.1 Gammaproteobacteria bacterium | reverse complement strand
CCGAGTTCGCCGACACCGACTCCTTTGAGCAGTGGACCGATAACGGCAGCAAAGACATGCAGCAACGCGCCTATGAGAAATGGACACAGATGCTGGCCGAGTACGAGGCACCGCCGATCGATGCTGGCATTGATGAGGAATTAAGGGCATTTGTCGCTACGCGCAAGGCATCGATGGCGGACGCCTGGTATTGAACAACCACTCCTGTCCGGGAGCTCATTGATCGGAAAATCCACGAACTCAACATTTACGAGAGGGAATAAACAAATGTCTGAATATGTGCTGTATTGCTTTGCACAATCCGGTAACGCCTACAAGGCCGCATTGATGCTGAATTGTTGCCAAGCGGACTGGACACCGCGCTTCGTCGATTATTTTGGTGGCGAGACACGCACGCCGGAGTTTAGATCGATCAATGCCATGGGCGAAGCCCCGGTACTCGAACACGGCGACCAACGACTCACTCAATCCGGCGTCATACTTGACTACCTCGCCAATGAGTTGGGTCGGTTTGGCGCGGAAAACGAAAATGAAGGGCGGGAAATTCTGCGTTGGTTACTGTTCGATAATCATAAATTGACGAGTTACACCGCCACCTTGCGATTCATGCTCACCTTCGGCAACAGCGGCGAGACGCCGGTGACCGAATTTCTGCGCGGCCGATCGCAAGGCGCGCTTAATGTCTTAAACACCCACCTCGAGACACGCCAATTTGCACTTGGCGACCGCACTACGGTTGCGGATTTTTCAATGTGCGGATACTTATTCTGGCCGGACGAGATCGGTGTAGACTTGATGGCCTACCCGAACGTCGAACGATGGTTAGCGGATATCAGGGCGCTTCCGGATTGGGTGCACCCGTACGAGCTAATGCCGGGCCACCCGCTACCAGTGGATGACGGGTAGTGCTTCGACCAGGTAACGACCCGAGGCAGAATCGATTCCGCACGTCAGTTAGACATTGAAATGAATGATTTGCTAACCGCTTCTGAGTATCAGCAGGCTGCAAAAGGTTACGATGCCGACAATGCGTCGCGATCCAGTTCTCTGAACGCCGATTGCTATACCGACGGCCGTTTTTATCCACTTGAGCAAGAAACAATATTCCGGCACACCTGGCGTTGGGCGTGTCACGCCGAGAAACTACGTAGGCCCGGCTCCTATTATGTTGCGGACATCGATGGCCGATGCCGCATTCGACATCGCCAAAAATCCCGAAGCGACCCGGCAAGATGCCATGGCGCGGCACGTCGGAAATCGATTCGGCGAGCCCGCCGACATCGCCAAGGCTGTTGCCTGGCTCGCGAGCGACGACTCGGAATTCGCGACCGGTCAAATGTACGTAATCGACGGTGGACTCACGGCCGCTTCCCCGTTGAATCCATCGCTTTTCTAGCCGTCGAATCGGCCGGTCGCGAATCCAACAGGCACGCAACCAAAACGCTCGTCAATGATTATGGTGCGCGTAGCTAACTGACCGAACACGGAACGATGGCGAAATCCGGGCAAAACGTCTTATTCCTGTTTAGCGATGAACACCGACGCGACGCGCTCGGTTGTTATGGTCATGCACAGGTTAAGACTCCGAATCTGGACCGACTGGCCGCGCGCGGCACTCGCTTTACCAGTGCGTACACGTCATCGCCGATCTGTGTCCCGGCCCGCGCATCGCTCGCGGCCGGTGAATACGTACACAAAACGCGTTGCTGGTCGAATGCACAAGCCTATCAGGGTGACCCTGAAAGTTGGGGGCACAGGCTGCAGTCTCAAGGGCATCGTGTCGATTCAATCGGTAAATTGCACTATCGAGGAAAGGAATACGACAATGGCTTCGATAACGAAATATTGCCGCTGTATATTCGCAATGGTGTGGGCTGGATAAAAGGATTGTTGCGCGACCACGAAGCAGTGTTGGACTGCTCCGGCTACGCCGCTGATATTGGGCCCGGCGACAGCAGTTACACACACTACGATCTCGGCGTGACCCGCGAGGCCTGCGACTGGCTCAATAACAGGAAGAAAACCAATAGCGATAAACCCTGGGCGCTGTTTGTCTCCTGGCTGCGGCCACACTACCCCCTGACCTGCCTACCTGAGTTTTATGAACTGTACCCGCTCGATGAACTGGACGACGCGCGCTTCACCCAAGCGCAACAGCGACCCAAGCATCCGGTAGCGCAAGCGATCCGGCGCAACTTTGACTACGACAGCTACTTTACATCGGTCACACGTCAAATCGCACGTGCCTCCTATTACGGACTATGCAGCTTTCTCGACCACCAGGTTGGCGCGGTACTCGCTGCACTCGACGCGAGCGGCGAGGCCGACAATACATTGATTATTTATACCAGCGACCACGGCGATCACAACGGCGACCGCGGCCTGTGGACGAAGATGACGCTATACGACGAGTCCGCAGCGGTACCAATGATTATTGCCGGACAAGGAATCCCCGAAGCCAAAGCGGTGTCGACGCTCACCTCGCTGGTCGATATTTACCCGGCCATTTTAACCGCCGTCGGCGCCGACGACGACGGCAAAGACCGCCCTGGAATCGCGTTGCAAACGCTTGTGGAAAATGACACCTTCGATCGCGCCATTCTCAGCGAATACCACGATGGAGGCTCACCCACCGGCATGTTTATGCTGCGCAATGCGCGCTGGAAATACAACTACTACCCGGGCTATACGCCCGAGCTCTTCGATATGCTCGACGACCCGGATGAGTTGATCGATCTCGGCGAATCGGCAGCGCATGCGGACATTCGCGCACAGTGTCATGCGCAGATGCAGACTCTTGTCGACCCCGAAGCCGCCAACCGACTCGCGTTTGCCGATCAAGCAGAGCGGATTGCGGAACTCGGTGGTGTTGAAGCCGTGCTAAATTCCGACGAATTTGATTTTACGCCGGTGGCGAGCTGATCGCGCTGGACGACGCGCGCGGCGTAATACGTCGACACGATCGACCGGTCTAACTACACAGGAGCGAAATCGTGAAAATCGCAATCTTCGGAGCCGGTGCGCTGGGTGGCTACTTCGGCGGCCGCCTGCTCCAGGCCGGCAATGACGTGTCGTTTATTGCCCGCGGCGCGCATCTCGAAGCACTGCGACGCGACGGTCTGAAAATCGAAAGTGCGCTGGGCGACGCTGACCTTAGCCCGGTGCGCGCGAGCGCCATGCCGGCCGAGTTCGGGCCCGTCGATGTGGTGCTGTTCATGGTCAAGCTCTACGACACCGACTCAGCCGCACGCGCCCTCGAGCCGTTACTCGGTGCCGATACGATGGTGGTGTCTTTTCAGAACGGCATCGACGGTTGGGAACATATCGGCCAGGTCATCGGTAAGGAACGGGTAGTCGGCGGAATTGCGTATATTTTTGCCGATGTGCGCGCCCCCGGCGTGATCCGTCACAGCGGTTCGCTGGCGCGCTTGGTGTTCGGGGAGTTCGACCACCGCCTTTCCGAGCGCGCGATAGCACTCGAGAAAGCATTAAAGAATGCCGGTATCGAGACCGAGCTTGTCGATAATATCGACGTGCGTATTTGGGAGAAATTTGTGATGCTTTCTGCGCTGAGCGGTGTGACTGCATTAACGCGGCTGTCGATCGGCCAAGTATTGAGCGACACATCCTGTGCCGAGTTGTTCCAAGAGGCCTTGCAGGAGACTGCCCGAGTCGGATTAAAGAAATGCCCCGGTTTGTCGGCCGATATTGCAGAGCGCCAATTCGATTTCGCGAAATCATTACCGCATGGCATGCGGGCTTCGATGTTGGACGACCTGGATCGCGGCCGAAGACTGGAACTCGCTTATCTTAGCGGTGCGGTGGTGCGACTGGGCACAGCGCTTGGCGTTGAAACGCCCGTACACGCAACCGTTTACCGTGCGCTGCATCCGTATATCGAGGGAGCATTATCGTAATTCGGAAATTCAGAATTGAGCGCCGCCCGTCCAACGCGATTTTGTTGCCAGAAATTTTCCGGCAGCGTCGGACCCCGGACATATCGGGGCAGCGTACTTTAATTTGGATTCGTTAGAAATTTAACAGACTACGACAGCAACGATGATAACGAAGAAATTGCCACAAACCATGACCGCGGTTCTGCTGACGGGGCATGGCGGTTACGAGAAGCTGGTTTATACCGAGACGGTGCCGGTGCCGGTGCCTGATGCCGGAGAGGTGCTCATCCGCGTCGCGGCCGCTGGCGTCAATAACACGGATATCAACACCCGAATCGCGTGGTACTCGAAACGAGTAAAGGCAGAAACCAATCAAGGTGGCAGCGAGGGTTTCGCCGACGCCGATGACGGCGACGGCAGTTGGTCCGGTGTGCCCATGAATTTCCCACGAATTCAGGGAGCGGATGTTTGCGGTTATATTGTCGCTGTGGGCGACGGTGTCTCCGGAAGCCGCATTGGCGAGCGTGTTGTGGTACGCAATATGTTGCGAACCTATGTGGACTATCGCCCGTTCGAGTGCTGGACCATCGGTTCCGAATGCGACGGTGGCTTTGCCCAATACACCAAGGCACCCTCCCGCGAATCCTACGCAATCGACTGCGATTGGAGTGACGAAGAACTGGCCTCGGTGCCGTGCGCCTACTCGACCGCAGAGGGCCTGCTGCATCGCGCAAGTGTCGGCGCGGAAACAGTGCTGGTGACAGGCGCCTCGGGCGGAGTCGGGTCCGCGGCCGTGCAATTGGCCAAAGTCCGCGGTGCCAGAGTCATCGCGGTTGCTTCGGCCGCCAAGATGGCGGCGGTAAACGAGCTGGGGGCTGACCTTGTGATCGATCGGGCCAACAATCTTGTCGACGAACTCGGCGCGCATTCTGTAGATGTTGTCGTGGATCTGGTGGCGGGACCGCAGTGGGGACAATTACTCGAGCTACTGCGCCGCGGCGGCCGCTATGCGGTGGCAGGTGCCATCGCGGGGCCGATCGTGGAATTCGATGTGCGCACGCTTTATCTCAATGATCTGAGCTTCTTTGGCTGTACGTTCCAGGACGACGCGGTTTTCGAGAATGTGATCTCCTATATCGAATGCGGGCAGGTGCGCCCCTTTGTCTCAAAAATCTATCCCTTGAAGGAGATCGTAGCCGCTCAGACAGATTTCATCGCGAAGAAGTATCCCGGCAAGCTGGTGCTGATTCCGCCGTCCACATAAACCGCTTGCGGAATAGAAAAGAAGCGCATATATGCGCCGAAACGTTACAGGCAGGCCATTCGTATGCGGGCGGATTCTCGTTCCTCTCTAGCCGCCGCGATTGCTACTCCCGTGATGGCATCTTTGTACGGGTAGGTGCCAATATTGGCGCCGAAATTCGGTTGTCACATCCGTCACGGTGACGCATACTGAAGCACAGTCAGCCGGAGGCGGTGAGATATATTACACTCCGGCGATGTGTTGTATTGGCGATATCAAATTTTCTTAATGCGGGGCTCCATCCCCGTCTCCAACTGGAGGATGACACACAATGATAACGAAACAGAGCAAAAAAGATCTGCTTAAGGATCTGAATCGACGGCAATTTCTACAGACATCCGGCGCGCTCGGATTGGCGGCGGCAACCAGCAGCATTGCCGAGATTGTGTATGCCCAGGACAAAACAATACTCAAAATTCGTGCCTATGCAGACATGCGCAGCCTTGATCCGGCATTCTCACAGGGGATTACGGACGAGGAAATCCACAGTTGCATTTACAGCAAACTGATCCAGTACAAGCCCGGCCGCGAATGGAGTTGGGAATTGGATGCCGCCGAATCCATCGAGCAGGTCGATGACACTCATATCAAATTCAAGCTGAAGCCCGGCATCATGTTTACCGGCGGCCATGGCGAGATGACGGCGGAGGATGTTAAATATTCATATGAGCGCATCCTCGATGATGCCCTCGAATCCACTAATAAGCCGGACTGGGGCTCACTAAAAGAAGTCACCGTAGACGGCAAGTACGAGGGCACCATCGTTTTTGACGAGCCGTATCCGCCCGCCTGGAATATCGCCCTGCCCTATATCGTCGGTAACATCATCAGTAAGAAAGCCTGGGAAGAGGCAGGCGGCAAGGTAGACACCACTACACCCAGTACATCGGGACCTTACTTGCACAAAGAGTGGCAACCGAAACAAAAAACCATCCTGGTTCGCAATCCGGATTGGCACGGCGGCACTGCCGCATTCGATGAAATTCACATTTTTCCCATCGACGATGAGAACACGGCCCAGATCGCCTTCGAGTCCGGCGACATTGATTGCACCCGGTTGTCTTTAGGTGCAGTGGGTAATCTCAAGGCATCTCCGCCGGAAAATTCCACTATCGAAGAGTATCCCTCACTGTACTACGTATGGGTGGGCATGAACGTTGAAAACGAAGCTATGGCTGACCAAAACCTGCGCAAAGCGGTTCAGCATTGCATCGACGTGCCGTCCATTCTCCAGGCCTCCTACTTCGGCGCCGCCGAAGCGTCCACCGGCATCATCGCACCCGGGTTGATCGGGCACCGGCCACAGAGCATGGTCCCACCTGAGTCCGATATCGCCAAGGCTAAGGAATATCTTGCGGCAGCAGGACTGGACGGCGGCGTCAACGTAACCCTCGATGTGCTGAATAAGGCGGCCAACGTAACCACGGCACAAGTCATTCAGGCTACCTGCGCCGAGGCCGGTATCAGCGTCGAGGTCAATCTGCACGAGTCCGGTGCGTTCTGGTCGCTCGGAGACTCCAGTGCCGGTGAGCGTTATAAGGATATCCAGCTTATCCTTAACCGCTTTTCCATGGCTCCCGATCCGTCTTACGCTACTGCTTGGTTTGTTTCCGATCAGAAAGGCATCTGGAACTGGGAACGCTACAGCGACCAAGAATTCGACAACCTTGAAGCAAAGGCCAAAGCGACATCCGATCCGGCGCAACGTGATGAAATGTATCGAAAGATGCAGGACATGATGGAAGAAAGCGGCGCGTACCGCTTTATCACCCACGAGGCAACACCGGTGATTTACCGCAATACCATCAAGCCTGCGTTTCGACCGGACGGGCTACCGCTGCTGCGCTCATTTACCGGCGCATAATTTCGGCCACGACGATGCGGCGGTTAACGGATCGCCGCGTCGTTGTAATTATTTCAAAATAAGAACTGTCCTAGCCGACTTTGCTATTTTACGTTCTCAAGCGAGTCGCCTTGAGCGTGGTCATCGTCATGCTGGCGGTGACGCTGTTGTATTGTATGATCCATATGGTGCCGGGCGATCCCGCCCGCATCCTATTAGGTCCCCGGGCCACTCCTGAACTTATCGCGAGCATGTCCGCCCGCATGGGGTTGGACTTACCGCTTCCGGTTCAGATTCTGCGATTTTTCGGTAACCTGTTCCGCGGTGACTTAGGGATGGACGTCATCACTAACCGTCCGGTGGCCGACATCGTATTCGGTCAACTCCCTTACACACTTTGGTTGATATTCACCGCCATTGTTTTTGCGGCGCTCATCGGCATACCACTGGGTTGTTACTCGGCACTGCATAGAAATTCTCTCGCCGACCGCATCAGCGGCGTACTATCCGTTGCCTGCATCACCGCGCCCGCCTTTGTTGTGGCACTGTATTCGTTGTTGGTCTTTGCGGTCACCCTACATTGGTTTCCCGCAGTCGGCGCCGGCGAAAAAGGGGCCTTCTGGGATCAGGTTTCGCACTTGGTGTTACCCGCATTCGCGATTGGCCTATCGTGGATCGGGTACCTCGCCAGATTGGTGCGAGCGTCTATGTTGGAAGTCATGGGCGAGAATCATATTCGCACCGCGCGTGCCTATGGGCTTGCTGAGCGCACGGTCGTTTATCGCTATGCATTGAAGTTAGCGATATTGCCGACGGTCACCGTAATCGGCGTGGGTATGGGTTTTTTGTTATCTGCCGCGTTATTTACGGAGATTGTTTTTGCTCGACCCGGAATCGGCAAACTGATTTTCGACTCGATTACTACTCGCAACTACCCGGTGGTGATGGGCTCGGTGCTAGTCAGCACCGCTTTGTTCGTAATTAGCACCACCTTGTCCGACCTGATCAATGCCTGGCTCGACCCGCGTATCAGAGCCTCCCTATGATCGACGTACTTAGACGTATTACCCATGAGCCGCTAGGCTTGATTGGTCTGATCTTGGTAATTCTCATAGTGATCAGCGCGATTTTGGCCGGTGTCGTTGCGCCTTATGATCCAGTGGCGCTGAATATTGTCGATCGATTACAAGGTCCGTCGATCAATCACTTGCTCGGCACCGATCAGCTCGGTCGGGATTTGTTCTCACGGGTATTGTACGGAGGTCAGGTGGCTTTGAAGGTGGCGTTGATTTCCATCGGCGCCGCACTCAGCATCGGTGTATTACTCGGCATGGTCGCTGGGTTCGGCCCGCGCTGGCTGGACAACATCATCATGTTATTTTTCGACACCATACGATCTTTCCCAACGGTGATGTTTGCGCTCGCCACAGTAGCCTTGGTGGGTCCATCGCTCGAGACCGTAATCCTGGTGATCATTGTGACTTCCATTCCCAACTACGGCCGTGTGGTGCGCACGCAAACGCTGTCGATCAAGTCCAATGAATTTATTCGGGCCGAGCACGGCATGGGAGCCTCACTGTTTCGCATTCTTGGTATACACGTGCTCCCGAACGTAATGGGCCCATTAGTCATCCTTGCATCCATGGATATTCCCACGGTAATCGCGCTGGAGGCCGGATTAAGTTTTCTTGGTATGGGGGTCAAACCGCCGACGCCGTCCTGGGGCAGCATACTCAACGATGGCTATACGCTTATTCGCAATACGCCCTGGCCGATTATCGCTGGCAGTATTCCATTGGTCTTGATCACGCTCGGATTTACCTTCCTCGGCGAGTCGCTCCGCGATCTCATCGATCCCAAGCTCAGGAAAAGTGTGTGAGTCAGATCCAATGAGCAACAACGTGCTCACGATTCGCAATCTATCGGTGCACTACCGCACCGACCGCGGCGAACTAAAGGCTATGCGCCACATCAACTTGGATGTACCCAAGCGCTCCATCGTCGGCGTGGTCGGCGAAAGTGGCTGCGGTAAGTCGACA
The DNA here is from genome assembly GCA_029862885.1 of Gammaproteobacteria bacterium. Taxonomy (GTDB): domain Bacteria; phylum Pseudomonadota; class Gammaproteobacteria; order Arenicellales; family JAOTWM01; genus JAOTWM01. Next base: position 1,520 of record JAOTWM010000149.1, on the reverse strand, counting down.
CTGATTTCCTCCATCATCCGTTTACTGGCCACCAATGCCACGATACCCAACGGCTCCATTGAGTTCGAAGATCGCGACCTGTTGAAACTGTCCGAGAATGAGATGCGCGCGATCCGTGGGGTTCGCATTTCCATCGTGTTTCAGGATCCCATGTCAACGCTTAACCCGGTATTGTCTATCGGCCGACAGATGACCGATATTCAGTATCGCGACAATAAATCCCAGGCCGACAAAGTACAGCGCTCGGTCGATATGCTGGAAAGTGTCGGGATTCCGGATCCAGCCAGCCGGCTTGGACAATTCCCCCATGAGTTTTCGGGCGGCATGCAGCAGCGTATTTCTATTGCCATGGCGCTACAGGCTGAGCCTTCGTTGCTGATTGCCGATGAGCCCACTACCGCGCTGGATGCCACCCTGGAAGTTCAAATCATTCATCTGCTCAAAGCGCTGCAGACCGATATGGGCTGTTCCATACTTTTTATCTCACACCATCTCGGCGTTATCGCCGAACTCTGCGATTATGTCGTGGTGATGTACGCCGGCGAAGTGGTGGAAGAAGGCACGACCCGGGACGTGTTTCATCATCCGGCTCACCCCTATACCGAACGGCTATTGCAGTGCGACCCGGCCAGCATTGTCAAAAAGAGTCGGACTCTGCCGACGATTCCCGGCGATATTCCCGATCTAGTCACCCTGCCCTCAGGTTGTGTATTCAAGAATCGTTGCGAGCACGTCATGGAGCAATGCGACACCACGACTCCCGACTGGACTGAACACTCCAACGGCCACTTCGTCAGTTGTCACCGGGGGCGTACGTGAGCAAGGTTCTGCAAGCAGAAAACGTTCGAGTACGCTTTCGTGTCAAATCAACGATGCAGGCACTGTTGCAGCGAGTCTCTGACCCCTATATCGATGCTGTCCGCGATGTGTCATTCTCTATCAATGAGGGCGAAACATTCACCCTCGTCGGTGAAAGTGGCTCAGGTAAGTCCACGCTGGCGCTGGCAGTAGCCGGCTTGTTACCGGCTGCGGAAGGATCAATTCGTTTTAACGGTGAGGAAGTCACGGCAATGAACCACGCCGAAATGCAAGCCTACCGCAAACAGATTTCCTTCATGTGGCAAAATCCGGTGGGATCGCTCAGCCCAAGATTAAGCGTCGGGGCACTAATCACGGAGCCGTACAAAATCCATGGAATGAAGGAGCGGGATTTAAAGGCCCAATGCGCGCGGCTCTTGAAAATGGTCGGCCTGCCGGGTCATTTTTCCGAACGCTATCCGCATCAGCTAAGCGGTGGCCAGGCCCGGCGCGTAGGCGTGGCCCGCGCATTGGCGTTGAGTCCAAAACTGATCATTGCCGATGAACCAACCGCCGGTCTTGATGTTTCTGTTCAAGGGGAAATTCTTAACCTATTAAACCGGCTCCAGGACGATCTCGGTGTGAGCATGTTTGTCATCACGCACAATCTAAACATTGTTCGCCACATATCCGATCGCACCGCTATCATGTATCTCGGCCGT